>JASHOO010000335.1 GCA_030041035.1 Bryobacteraceae bacterium
GAGATCCAGGCCTACCGCGAGGAAAACCTTCGCCGTCATTGCGTGTCCGTTCCCGCCGTGATGCGATCGTCAAGCCGGAGGTCAAATGCCCGGGCGCCGGCTGAGTGCCGGCGTATTTCCGGATAATGCTCGATGAAATTCTGCACGCGTTCGGAAAACCGCTGGTTCCCCATCACTAACTGGAGCGCGATGCCGTCCACCTGAGTGACGATCATCAAATTCTCAGGAGCCGCGGCGTTCACTTCGGAAACATCCTTGCTCAGAGGACCGAGATCACTCATGAGACGCAGCATGGCCTGCACGCGCAGACGGCGTTCGGGCTCGCTTTGCACATCGCTGATGCCGCTCAAAACCGGGAAAGCAAAATGCGATTGCGGAGGCGGATCGAGCAACACTCCTTCGGCGTCGATCAGCATGACGCGCGAGCCCCTGCCGTCCGGAACCGGAAGATTGACGAACGCTACCGGCTTTCGCTCCTGAATGTGCACCGCCATCCGGTTGGGCCAAATTCGGGCGATGGATGCGTCCCGGACCCAGTCGATAGCCAGCAGCCGGCGCCGGCGCTCGGCGATAGGCGCGAGAAAAACGCTGCGGCCGAAATCAGATGTAAAAGTCGCGAGCACGCGATAGCGCGACGCATGCACCACGCCGTCCATGGTCAGGCCCGCGCCGCGGTCGTCGGGGCCCGCCAACGTAAACCGCGGATCGGTGGCGACGAAGCGCCGTACCTGGCGGCCGGTATAGACAAGAACGGCCAGCGCCACACAAACGAGCCCGAGGTTAATCCAGAGGCGCCAGCGGATTCCCTTGGTCTGCTCAGCGCGCGCCACTTTTCCCCTCCGGTTCGCTGCGCAGCGCGGCGAGGATCTGATCGCCCGCCTGCCAGACGTTTCCAGCGCCCAGCGTGAGCACGGCGTCGCCCGGTTCGGCAGCTTCGAGCACCGCAGCAACCGCGCGCGCAACCGTACCCACGTATTCGACCGACCGGTGGCCGAACCGGCGAATGCGTTCGACCAGCGCCTCCGCCGTCACGTCTTCGATGGGCTTCTCCGAAGCGGCGTAAATATCGAGCACGTACAGGCGATCTGCCTGCATAAACGAGCGGGCGAATTCGTCCATCAGGTGAAAGGTGCGCGTGTAGCGGTGCGGTTGAAAAATGACGAGCAGGCGGCGATACCCACCCAAGCGCGCGGCCGCCAGCGTGGCTCGAATCTCGGTGGGATGGTGTCCGTAGTCATCGATCACCGTCACTCCGCGTTCCTTGCCGCGTGTCTGAAGGCGCCGGTCGACGCCGGTAAAAGTAGCAAGCCCAGCGCGGACCTCGTCGGGATCGACCTTCAGTTCCAGCGCCACCGCAATCGTCGCCAGCGCATTCAGCACGTTGTGCTCGCCGGGAATGGCCACATGGAACTCTCCGAGCTCCTCGGCATGATGGCGCACGCGAAAATCGCTGGCGCACGGGCCGGTGTGGACGTCCAACGCCTCGAGGTCGGCCTGCGCACTGCGGCCGTAAGTGATGATGCGGCGGCGCACCGCGGGCAGGATGCTCTGCACATTTTCATCGGCAAGGCACAGGATGGCCGCGCCGTAGAACGGAACCTTGTTCACGAACTCGATAAATGCCGATCGGATATCGTCGAGCGAGGAATAGCAATCCAGGTGCTCACGGTCAATGTTGGTGACCACGGCCAGAATCGGCGCCAGCTTCAAGAACGAGCGGTCGCTCTCGTCGGACTCGACGACCAGAAAATCGCTTTTCCCGACGCGCGCGTTGGAGCCTCCCATGGTGCCGACCCGGCCGCCGACCACCACGGTCGGATCGAGGCCCGCGTGGTTGAGCACGGTTGCGGTCATCGAAGTCGTGGTGGTTTTCCCATGGCTTCCGGCCACGGCAATCCCGTACTTCAGGCGCATCAGCTCGGCCAGCAGCTCGCCGCGCGGAATCACGGGGATTTGCAGCCGCCGCGCTTCCTGCACTTCCGGATTCTGCTCGTCGACCGCGGAACTGACCACCAGCGCCTTGGCCCCGGCCACATGGGCGGCATCATGGCCTTCGTAGACAGTGGCTCCGAGTTTGGCCAGGCGCTCGGTGACCGGTGTGAGTTTCAAGTCCGATCCCGAGATGGTGTAACCCAGATTGAGCAGCACCTCGGCAATGCCGCTCATGCCGATTCCTCCGATCCCCGTGAAGTGCAGGTGCTGAACTCCAAAAAACATTTTATTTATGTATTGTTTCGGCTTCCGGAACGCCTGTCAAATAATTTCGTACCCCGGACGCGCGAATCCTCACCGGCCTACTTCCTCCAGAATCCGGGCAGCGCGCGCCGCCGCTCCGGGATGCGCCAGGCGCCGGGCTGCGGTCCCCATCCGCTCGAGCCTCTCGGGTTCTCGCGCCAGCTCCGCCACCAGCTCGAACAGCTTCGCGCCGGTCAGATCGCGGTCGAGCACCAGCTTGGCCGCTCCGGCTTGTTCGAAGGCCTGGGCGTTGTGCAATTGATGATCATCGGTGGCAAACGGAAACGGCACCAGCACCGACGGTTTGCCCGCCGCCGCCACCTCCGCCACCGCGCCGGCGCCGGAGCGGCAGATGATCAGGTCGGCTTCCGCGAACGCCGCCGGCATATCCGCAATGAACGGCTTCACTTCCCCCGGA
>JASHOO010000336.1 GCA_030041035.1 Bryobacteraceae bacterium
GCGGGCCTCGCCCTGGCTCTTTCGGGAGACTTCTTGCGATCAGACGTGCTCGCAGGCGACTTAGAAAAGCGCTTCCCCGAAGATACGTTTGTGAACTTTACCTACGCGCCGGTTCTTCGCGCGCTATCCGCGCTGGGACGAGGCAAGCTCGCGGACAGCGTGGAGCGGCTGCAAATCACTCTTCCCTATGAAGTGGCAGCGAATGGCCTGAACTTCAATAACCTTTTCCTTGGGGGTTTGCACTCGGCTTACGTGCGGGGTGAGGCTTTCCTGGCCGCGCACCGGTATGCGGAAGCCGCGGCGGAGTTTCAGAAGATTCTCGACCATCGCGGCATCGTGGGCCTGGATCCCATCGGTGCATTGGCGCATTTGCAGCTCGGTCGAGTCTTCGCCTTATCGGGAGATAAGACAAGGGCGAAAGCTGCGTACGAGGATTTCCTGACACTTTGGAAGGACGCGGACCCCTCCGTCCCTATTTTGAAAAGTGCCCAAGCGGAGTACAGCAGGCTGCAATGATTGCGCTGTAACTTTGTGCCTCTGCATTCCTTATCCTGTTTAGCAGAACGCTCGTGAGGCGAAGACCATGACGAACCGTCAGACAATGCACACCCTGCCCGGCTCATCCCGGTTTCCGACCACGCGGTGGACCTTGGTGGTCGCTGCCGGCGACCCACATCGCAAGGAAGCTCGGTCCGCCCTGGTTTCGCTGTGTGAGAACTACTGGTATCCGTTGTATGCCTATCTGCGCCGATGCGGCTATCCGGCCGACAAGGCGCAGGATCTCACGCAGGAGTTCTTTATCCGCCTGCTGGAAGGGCGATATCTCGATCGCGCCGATCCGGAAAAGGGCCGGTTCCGCGCCTTTATGTTGACTTCGTTGAAATTCTTTGTGGCCGACGAAGAAGATCGCCAGCGCGCCCGCAAACGCGGCGGCGGGCTGCTTGTGCCGATGGAATTCTCATCAGGTGAAGAGCGCTACCAACGAGAGCCTGCGCACGATGAGACGCCGGAGCGGATCTTCGAAAGGCGCTGGGCACTGTCAGTGCTCGACCGAGTGGTGGAGAAATTGCGGAACGAGTTCGTGCATCACGGCCGCCCGGAGCATTTCGAACGGTTGAAGGTTTTCCTTCTTGGACAATCCGAGGCTCCCTATGCAGCGCTGGCTCGCGAAATGAAAACTTCAGAAGGAGCGCTCAAAGTTGCGATCCACAGGCTGCGCAAGCGGTATCGGGACCTCTTTCGCCAGGAAATCGAGGATACGGTCGCCGATCCAGCAGAAGTCGATTCGGAAATCCGGTATTTGGCGGTCGTGCTGACGAAAAAGTAATAGCCGCGAGTATAAGTGACGACGCATGAACATTTACCCACGGATCTGACCGCCCGTTTTGGCGGCACGACAAGGCAAGGAGAGGGCTCGATGCTCCAATGGGCTGGGCCGTCAAACTCCCCAGATACGCGATCGAGGAACTTGACCGGATTAGGTGCGAATTCGGCCAGTGTCCGGTGGCCCCGCCTGGGCATCTGTCAGGAGATTTCCAATTTGTCAAACACTGGCTGCGGCGAACACGATGGTAAATCCCGTTGTGGCGCCCTTGTGAATCGCCCACCAAACCGTCTCGTTCGACGACCCTTTTGACATGAAGGGCCGGATCAAAACGCAATCGTTTCGTCACAGGACCGCGTCAGTTGTGATTAGGGGATTATCACCAGGAACCAAGCGCTATCAGGGGAGCCCCAAGTTTTCCGGACTAACTTCCCGGCCACAGATCCAGGCACAGCCTGCTTTCAGATCGAGTACACTTAGCTGAACTGCGCATGCCTCTCTCTGCAGGCGACAAACTCGGAGCCTATGAGATCCTTGCTCCGATTGGCGCTGGCGGCATGGGCGAAGTGTATCGGGCCAAGGACACCAAACTCGGCCGGCAGGTAGCCATCAAGGTCCTTCCCGGCCATCTGGCGGCTGATACCTCTGCCCGCGAGCGACTGCGCCGCGAAGCGGCTGCCGCCGCCGCGTTAGACCATCCCTTCATCTGCAAGGTCTTTGAGATGGGCGAGGAGCGCGACGAGTTGTTCCTCGTTATGTAGTTTATTGCCGGTGAGACGCTTTACCAGCGACTGCGTTCCGGGAGTTTGCCGCTGCCGGAAGCGTTGCGGATTTCGGGCGAAGTGGCCGAAACGTTGGAGAAGGCGCACAACAATCGATTCGTCCATCGTGATCTGAAGCCAGCCAACGTGATGGTAACGCAAGGGCACGTCAAGGTGATGGACTTTGGACTCGCCAAACAATTTGGAGCGGCCCAGCAGACCGGGGAGCCCGCCAGCTCCGTGACCATCGCGGGCTCGACACTGACGGAATTGGGCGCACCGATCGGGACCACCGACTATATGTCGCCCGAGCAGGTGAGGGGAGAGTCGCTCGATCAACGGTCAGACCTATTCTCGTTTGGGATATTGCTCTGCCAACTGCTCGGGAATCCTCATCCGTTCCGCCGCGCTTCGACGACAGAGACTTTGGCGGCGATCCTGCGCGATCCACCCAACCTGAGCGGCGATCTGCCGCAGGGCCTGATGGTGCTGATCCGGCGGCTGCTGGCGAAATGTCGTGACGAGCGTTATCCGTCGATGGCCGAAGTACGAGCGGACCTGGGCCGGCTTTCGACATCCTCGGTGACGACCCCGGCGGATGACAGAATCCCGCTGATCGGCCGCGAGCAGGAATTCGCAGAGTTGAAGGGCGCAGTCGAAGAGGCGTTGGGGGGGATCGCTCGTGATGATCGGTGGCGAACCCGGCATCGGCAAGACACATTTGACGGCTGCGATCCTCGAGGAAGCGAAACGACAGGGAGCTTTCGCGTTAATTGGCCATTGCTACGAGATGGAAGGCGCGCCGCCATATGTGCCTTTTATCGAGATGCTGGAATACTCCGCTAGAACGAAGGCCGCGCGAGACCTTCCGCCATTCGTTGGGCGACGATGCACCCGAGGTGGCCAAACTCATGCCAGAGTTGCGGACCATGTATCCCGACATACCGCCGGCCATTCAACTGCCGCCCGAACAGCAGCGCCGATTCCTGTTTAATGCGTTCCGCTCGTTTGCAGTACGGTCTGCGCGCCTCACTCCCGTCGTGGCCGTTCTTGAAGACCTGCACTGGGCCGATGAGCCGACGCTGCTACTGTTGCAGCACCTCGCGCAGATGCTGACCACGACGTCGATTCTGTTCATCGGCACCTATCGCGACGTCGAATTGGACGTCACGCGCCCGTTTGCGAAGACGCTCGAAACGCTGGTGCGCCAAAAGCAGGCCACCCGAATGTCGCTGCGGCGGTTACCGTTGGGTGGGGTGGAGGGCATGCTTGCCGCCATGAGCCGTCAAACTCCCCCGCCATCGCTGGTACGCGTAGTGTTCGAAGAGACCGAAGGCAATCCGTTCTTCGTGGAAGAGGTCTTTCGGCATCTTTCCGAAGAAGGCCGATTGTTCGACGAGACCGGCAAGTGGCGGCAGGGCCTGCGTATCGACCAACTCCAGGTTCCCGAGGGTGTTCGCCTGGTCCTGGGCAGAAGGCTGGAACGCCTCGGGGAAGACGCTCGCCGCGTACTCACCGCTGCCGCCGTGATCGGACGAAGCTTCAGCCTGCGGCTGCTCGAAGAGCTGGAAAACAAGCAGCCCGATGCGGCGCTCGAAGCCGTCGAAGAGGCGGAACGCGCGCATATAGTGGTGGCCGAACCAGCGGGCCGGGACACCCGGCACCGCTTCGTTCACGAACTTATCCGCCAGACGCTGGCTGAAACCTTGTCGCTCCCTCGCAGGCAACGGCTGCACGCGCGCGTGGCGGATGCCATCGAACGGTTGAATTCAGCAAACTTGGAGATTCACGCATCGTCCCTGGCGCATCATCTCTATCAGGCCGGCGCAGCCGCCGATCCCGAAAAGACCACGACGTATCTCATGCTGGCGGCCCAGCAAGCCAGAGCCGGAGCGGCGCATGAGGAAGCGCTGGTGCATTTGGAAAATGCCCTGGCGGTTTGTGAAGGAGAAACCAGCATCCGTGTGGCCGAATTGATGGAACAGCGAGCGGGGACACTGGTCAGCATAGGGCGGAGTCAGGATGCAGTAAACAGCTACCAGAAGGCCCTTGCACTGTTCGAGAAAGAAGGGGCGGTGGCGAAGGCGGCTGGGACAAGCCTCGTGCTAAGCATGATTCAACTATGGCGCATGGGACTTGCGGCCGGGGATCGAACCATACAACGGGCGGTTGATCACCTTGGAGCGGAGGATCTGCATTTGAGGATGATTCTCTTGTCGGCGAGGACACTCATGGCGAGCATCAGCGGAGACGCCATCACTGCAGCGAGCCTCTTAGCGGAGGTAAGGGCACTGCGGAAAGGCATGGAGGGTCAGCCAATCACTGTAAACAACGACATGACGGAAGCGATTTGTCGTCTCCATTTGCCGTTACTTCATTTGATGCAATGGGAACAGGCGGTGACTGGGGCACGGCAAGCGGCGGAAACCTATTGTGCGACGGGTAATTTGTGGGCCGCTACCGACGCGGAGTGGGAAGTTGGGTTCGAAATGTTTTTAGGCCGAACGGCGGAAGCCGCCGAGTATCTTCCTGGCGCCTTGAAGCAGGCGCAGAGGGTTGGACATCATGGCGCGGTCTGGGTTGCGAAGTGGCTGGGCGCCTGGCTAAGCTCGGCGCGCGGTGATCTCACTGCTGCAGGACAGGGTGCGGAAGACGCGTGGAACTTTGGTGAGGCGCACGAAATTCCTTGGAATTTCATCCCCGACACCCTTCGCGGGCAACTCGCATTCCTGGGTGGGAACTTCGTTGAGGCGGAACGTTGGTTTTGCCATCGTCCAGAAATCGAGAGGAAGACGTGGTTCTCCGGATGGACGGACTCCTGTTTGTTCGCGGCCCTCGCGGAAACTAACGATGATCGTGCCTGGAAGGCATGGACGGACCGTCGTTGGAAGTCACTTGTGATCGGACAACCCAATCATGTCGGCGCCTGGATTGCTCTGGAGAGATCGGTGATAGGCCTGGCATGGCTTGGTAAGAAAGAGGAGGTCGCCGCGGTGCGTCCCCTTGCCGAGGAACTGGTTCAAACGGGGGTATGGGCTTTTTCTTACCTCTCACCGTTTCGGACCGCTGCCGGCATCGCCGCCGCTTGCTCGGGTGACTGGTCGGCAGCCGAACAGCATCATCTGACGGCGATCCAACAGACCGAGTCGGCTCCCTTTCGGATTTCGCAGCCCACGGCGCGAGAGTGGTATGCGACGATGCTGATCGGTCGGAATGGCGCTGGAGACGCGGCGAAAGCGCGCGTCCTGCTGAGCGAGGCCCTCGCGATGTATGAATCGATGGGGATGGCCTTTCACGCGAACCGGACAAGCGGAAGGCTGGCGACCCTATGACCGCACTGACAAGTAGGACGCTCATCCGCCTGTATCGGTAGAATAGCCGGATAAGTGCTGGGTTGAGCAGTTTACGATAGCTGTTGGTAACAGCATTCCGACAAGCAATCACGGACGGCGGTGCAAGAACGTCAAATCTTGAGGCCCCGATTCATTGTGCCAAAATGGCTCCCAAGCCAGGCTGCAACATCTTGGTTCTATTCGCCACACCAGCGGTCTTTCGGCCGTGCCGGAGCACACCGTTCTCGCACGGTTTGGCGGACGCCCTCTCGCGACGGTACTTCTTGGCTCGGATTGGGTCAAGTTCCCCGTTTGTGATTAGGCGACCTCACATGCAAAACGATTCTCACCGTGCTAAGAATCAGGAGTGCCCGCGCCGATTCCGCACATCAATCGCACCTCACTTTGGCAGGCCCGGAAAACGATCCGAAAAGAACTGAGACGCGCGTCCTGTAGGGACGTTGTGGATTACCTCGAATACGACGTCGATCCAAATGTCTGGATCAATCGACTGCTAAACCAGATCACTCAAGGCCGGTATGAACCATCGGCGCCCACAAGGTTCACACTGGGGAAGTCGCTCGGCTTTAGTAGAACCATGACGTCTCCGGCGATTCCGGATCTGGTGCTTTACCGCGCGATTGTGGACTTCATCTACGGAAAAGCCCGCCGCCGCGAACGCAAGCACGTGTACTTTAGACGGGAGATCTTGCAAAAGCTCCAGCAGGAGGCAGCGGAGGAGGCGCGCGTTGTAATGGATGATGCCGCCGCGGATTACCGGCGGGTTGATGAACAGCGTTTTCTAACCTGGCTGAGATATGACCAGTACCGCAAGCAACTTCTAGCCAGCAGGGTCTACCCGTACCTCGTCATCACGGACGTGACAAACTTCTTTGACAGTGTGTTGCACTCCCACGTCGCCGAAGCTCTTCGCGGGCTTAGCATTCCACCGAGGATGCTTGGCTTGCTGTTCTTCTTGCTTGAAAGGCTCTCCATTCGCCAAGACTATACGGACTCCCACAGAATTAGCCTTCCTGTCGATGAGTTTGATTGCTCTCGAACCCTGGCTCATCTTGTACTCTTCGAGCATGATAGTCAGATGGTTAATCTCGTCGGCGAGGGCAACTATATTCGGTGGATGGACGACCAAAACATCGGAGCTCAATCGCGCGCTGAAGGTCTTCAGATTCTCGCGGTGGTGGGTAGATCCCTGGCTCGCCTACACCTTGCCGCCAACGCCACTAAGTCCAAGATCTTGACGCTCACCCAAGCGAGGAGGCACTTTCACCTCGACA
>JASHOO010000337.1 GCA_030041035.1 Bryobacteraceae bacterium
TCGCATGGTTGCGGCATCTGGTCGAATGGCAGCGCGACATGCAGGACCCCGGTGAGTTTCTTTCTACGCTCAAGGTGGATCTGTATCCCGAGGAGGTTTATACGTTCACTCCGCGCGGCAAGGTAATCGTGCTACCGCGTGACGCAACGCCTATCGATTTCGCTTACGCTATCCACTCCGATGTCGGCCAGCAGTGCGTTGGGGCGAAAGTGAACGGGCGCATCGTGCCGCTGCGCTACACGCTGCGCAACGGCGATATTGTCGAAATCCTGACGCAGCCGGGCCATGAGCCGAGCAAGGACTGGCTGGCGGTGGTGAAGACGTCGCGGGCGCGGAACAAGATCAAGCACGTGATCAACGCCAACGAACGCGTCAAGGCCATCGAGATCGGCCAGAAGTATCTGGAGAAAGAGGCGCGCCGGCTGGGGGTGCAGTTGAGCAAGGTCCCGCGCGCGGATCTGGAGAAGGTGGCGGGGGAATACGGGGTCAGCAAGATCGAAGACCTATACGCAGCCCTGGGATACGGAAAGTTTTCCGCCCGCCAGGCGCTGCAGAAAATAGCTCCACAGCAGGCCGGTGAAGAGCAACTGGAACTGCCCAAGCCGACTGCCGCGGAACCTGTGCCGGGTCCGATTCCACAGGGTCAGCAGGATGGCGACGCGGTCATTCGCGTCAAAGGCGTGGACGATTTGATGGTGTACCGGGCCCGTTGCTGCAACCCGATACGCGGCGAGGCGATTGTCGGCTACGTGACGCGCGGCAAAGGCGTTGCCGTGCACGCGAAAATGTGTCCGAACGTACAGAAGCTGATGTACGACGTGGAAAGGAAAATTGACGTCGAGTGGGCGCGCAACATCGCCGATGCCTTTCCGGTGCGGATTGTGGTGCATACCGACGACCGGCCGGGGCTGCTGGCCCAAATCACTTCAGTACTCTCGACGGAGAACACCAACATTCGCAGCCTGGAAGCGCGCACGGAAACAGGACCGGCGGACAGCGCGCTGATCGAGATGACGGTGGACGTGCGCGACAAAAAACAATTGGAGAAGCTGGTGTCGGCGATGCGCCGCATCTCCGGGATTCGCGACGTCGAGCGGCTTCTCAACTAAGACATGTCCTCCACCGATCCCGAGCACATTGCCATTTCGAAATCGAAAGGCATCACGATCGACTGGAAGGACGGGCATTCGAGCAGCTTCGCGCTGGGCTATCTGCGGGAGCACTGCCCTTGCGCCACGTGCACGGGCGCACACGGAACGCCGCCCACAACGAAGCCCGCATCCTCGCCGTTTCAGATGTACAAGCCTGCGCTGAAAATGTTGGACGTGGAGTCCGTCGGCAACTATGCGATTCGCATCGTGTGGAATGACGGACACAGTACGGGGATCTACTCGTTCGAACATTTCCGGCGCATTTGCCCGTGCGAGCAGTGCGCCGGACAAAAGGGCTCGGCGGCGTGAAGGCCGGAGCGGTTTTTCCCACTGAGCGGCGTGTGGAGATTGTCGAGCTTGAGGAGCCGCGGATTTCTTCCGCCACCGAGGTGAAGCTGCGGGTTCTCGAAGTCGGCGTCTGCGGAACGGATCGGGAGATCTGCCAATTCCGCCATGGGGCCGCTCCGGCGGGCTCGGAATTCCTGGTGCTGGGGCATGAATTGCTGGCGGAAGTGGTGGAGACAGGTTCCGAGGTGCGGCGGTTCCGTCCCGGTGATCTGGCGGTGCCTCTGGTGCGGCTGCCCTGCGGACACGCGGGGTGTGCGGCCTGCCGGGGTGGTCGACAGGATTTCTGCTATACGGGCGGATTTCGCGAGCGCGGCATCAAAGAGGCGCACGGGTTCATGACAGACTTCGTGGTGGACGAAGAGACATGGCTCCATCCGGTGCCGCGGGAATTGCGGGAAGTGGCGGTGCTGGTGGAGCCGTTGAGCATCGCAGAAAAAGCGCTGGCCGAGATGCGGGCCATACAACAACGGTTGCCGTACGAGCGGGCGGGCAACCGTGCCCTGGTGCTGGGTGCGGGGCCGGTGGGGCTGTTGGGAGCCATGGCGCTGGTGAATGCCGGCTGGGAGACTTACATCTATTCGCGCGAGCTTCCGCCCAACCCGCGCGCCGACGTAGCGGCCGCCATCGGCGCAACTTATGTCTGTTCACAGATTCAATCCATAAGCCAGCTTGCCCAAACGGTAGGCAACATCGATCTGGTCTATGAGGCTATCGGAGCTACGCAAACCGCGTTCGACGTGCTGGAGGTGCTGGGCGCGGACGCTGTGTTCTGCTTCACTGGTGTACCGCGTCACGGGCAGCCGATCTCGATTCAGGCGGACCGGCTGCTGTACAATCTGGTGCTCAAGAACCAGGTGATCCTGGGAACGGTGAATGCGGGGCGCGAAGCATCTGCGGCGGCGGTGCGAGACTTGAGCGTGCTCTACCAGCGGTGGCCGGCCGCTGTGCGCGCGCTCATCACCGGGCGGTATGCGCTCGAGGATTTCCGGGAACCGATTCTCGAACCATCCGGGATCAAGAACGTGATCGTGCTGGGCAGGAAGGTCTAATGCCCGAGCCGGAGCAGAACGCCGAGCGCCGACGTCTTGCCGAGGACGCGAGACGCGAGAAAAATTGGAAGCGCTGGGGGCCGTATCTTTCCGAGCGGCAGTGGGGCACGGTCCGCGAGGACTACTCCGAATTCGGCACCACCTGGCATTACTTTCCGCATGACCACGCACGCAGCCGTACGTATCGGTGGGGCGAGGACGGATTGCTCGGCATCTGCGACCGCGAGGGTCGTCTGTGCTTCGCACTGGCGTTGTGGAACGGCCGGGATCCGATCCTGAAAGAGCGTTTGTTCGGGGTTCCGGGGCCGGATGGCAACCACGGCGAAGACGTCAAGGAATGCTACTTCTACCTGGACTCGACGCCGACCCACTCGTACATGAAGGCGCTGTACAAGTATCCGCAGGCCGAATTTCCTTACGCACGGCTTTCCGAGGAGAATCGGCGCCGGGGGCGTAAGGATCCGGAGTTTGAACTGCTCGACACGGGCGTATTTGACCAGGACCGCTACTTTGATGTTTTCGTGGAATACGCGAAGGCCGACACGGACGACCTGGTGATCCGGATCACGGCGGCGAACCGCGGCCCGGACAGGTCGGTTCTGCATCTCCTGCCGACGGTCTGGTTCCGCAACACGTGGTCTTGGGGGCGCACGGGCGAAGGGTACTGGCCTAAACCAAAGCTCTGGCACGCCGATGATTGGCGGATCGACGCCGAGCACGCCTCGCTGGGAAGGATGCAGTTTCAATTCGAGGCAGGTGCCGAGCTGCTTTTTGCCGAGAACGAAACGAACTTCGAACGATTGTTCAATTATCCCAACGCAAAGCCGTATGTGAAGGATTCGTTCCACGATTACGTCATTCATGGGCTCCTGGGGGCAGTAAATCCGGAGTGCGTGGGGACCAAGGCGGCCGCCCATTACAAATGGGAGCTGGAGGCAGGGGAGAGCCGCGTCTTGCACTTGCGGCTGAGTGCGAACTTCGCGAGCGGCGATCCGCCAGCCGTAATCGATCAACGGATCCGCGAAGCAGACGAGTTCTACCGGGGGTTGCTGGCCTGCGGCCCAGAGGAGTGCGCGATCGCACGGCAGGCTTATGCGGGGCTGCTGTGGACCAAGCAGTTTTTCCATTACTCGGTGTGTGACTGGCTGGAGGGCGATCCGGCACAGCCCGTTCCTCCAACCATCCGTAAGCACGGACGGAATTCAGACTGGAACCATCTCTACAACCGCGACGTAATCTCGATGCCAGACAAATGGGAGTACCCGTGGTACGCGGCCTGGGACCTGGCATTTCACATGATTCCGTTCGCGCAGCTCGATCCGGATTTCGCCAAGGAGCAACTGGTGCTTCTGCTGCGGGAATGGTATATGCACCCGAATGGGCAGGTTCCGGCCTATGAGTTTGCGTTTTCCGACGTAAACCCTCCGGTGCACGCCTGGTCGTGCTGGCGTGTGTACAAGATGACGGGGCCGCGCGGGGGACGCGACCGGCTGTTCCTGTCGCGCGTTTTCCAGAAGCTTCTGGTCAACTTTACGTGGTGGGTGAACCGCAAGGATGTGATGGGAAAGCACATCTTTTCGGGAGGGTTTCTCGGCCTCGACAACATCGGCGTCTTCGATCGTTCCCGACCGCTGCCCGGCGGCGGCCTCCTGGAACAGGCCGACGGAACCGCGTGGATGGCTTTCTACTGCGCCACGATGCTCTCGATGGCGCTGGAACTGGCGCGTGACAACCCTGCATACGAGGACATCGCCTCGAAGTTTTTCGAACACTTCGTAGCTATTGCGGACGCCATGAACACGCTCGGAGGGGACGGGCTTTGGGACGAGCAGGACGGGTTTTATTACGACCAGTTGCATATTGACGGCGTGAGTATGCCGTTACGAGTACGGTCGATCGTCGGGGTGATTCCGCTGTTTGCGGTCGAGGTGCTGGAGCAGCAGCAGATCGACGCTGCGCCGGGATTCCGGAAACGCATGGAGTGGTTCCTGAAAAACCGGCGGGATCTGGCGCGGCAGATCACGTACATGGAACCGGCAGGCAGGAATGCGCATGCGCACCGGCTGCTGGCGATTCCATCGCGGCACCGGCTGGAACAGGTGCTGCGCTACTTGCTCGACCCTAATGAATTCCTGTCGCCCTACGGCGTACGGTCACTATCGCGGATTCATCGTGAACGCCCCTTCGTGCTGCCGGTTGACGGAGGAGAGCGGCGCGTGGATTACGAGCCGGGCGAAGCGACGGAGCCGTTGTTCGGCGGCAACTCTAACTGGCGTGGACCCATCTGGTTTCCGACCAACTATCTGCTCATCGAGGCGCTGGAGCGGTACCATCACTTCTACGGAGACACGCTGCGGGTTGAGTGCCCGGTGGGGTCGGGAACCATGATGAATCTTCAGGAGGTGGCTCGTGAGCTCGCGCGGCGGCTTTCTTCCATCTTCTTGACCGATTGTTCCAGCCGCTGTCCATGGCAGGGTGAGATGCGGGTTTTTGCGGAGAGCCCGCACTGGCGGAACCTGGTGTGGTTCTTCGAATACTTCCATGGGGATAACGGCCGCGGATGCGGAGCGAATCACCAGACGGGATGGACGGCCCTGATTGTTCGCTTGCTCGGGAGTAGAGGCCGGTTCAGATAAGGGACATGCCGGTCAAGGGATGCTTCAGTTGGGACTGCGCCGGCGGTTACAATGAATTCCTATGATCACGCCTGATTCCGTGCTGGCCGCTTGGAAGACGGTCCGGCAAGATACCGCCCAAGCCGTGGAAGATTGTCCCGCCGCGGAGATGGACTTCAAGCCGGCTCGGGAGCTGATGAGTTTCGGCGAAATCGCCCGCCACATTCTGGTGGCGGGTTACGGCGTCACTGGTATGCTGCTGGACGGGGTGGAGAACATGGCCACGCCACAGTTTCGCGAAAACATGCAGAAGTACGCCGCTGCACTGCCCGCCGCGACCGACGCAAGCAGCCTCGCCGCTGCACTTCGCCAGAGCCTCGAGCAACGTGTGGTGCAACTGCGGGCTCAACCCCCGGAGTTCTTTGCGCATGTCGTAACGCGCTTCGATGGGCAGCGGGTGACGCGGCTGGAGATGGTGCAGATGGCCAAGGAGCACGAGCTGACGCATCGCGCGCAGCTCTTTCTGTACCTGCGATTGAAGGGCATCGTGCCGGTGACGACGCGGCGACGCATGGCTCAGCAACAATCCGCGTAAACCACAGGTTGACGATTCTGAGTTCTGATATAAGCTATAAACGGGAAGCGAAATATGGTCACTTGTCCTGTATGTGACGGCACCATCGATGTGGACGAGGAAGATGTGGATGAGGGCGATTCGCTGAGCTGTGACGAATGCGGCGCCGACCTGAAGGTGGTCAGCACCGATCCGCTCGAAATTGAATCCGCTGAAGACCTGGAGGATGACAACGAGGATCACCTGGAAGACGAGGACGAGGAAGAGGAGGACTGGAAATAGCGCATGAGACGCCAGGGTCCGCTCGCAGCAACCGGAATGAGTCTGGCGGCATCTGAAGGGAGGCTCACTTGACTGGGAAGCTGAGTTACCGCTTAGCCGGATTGAGTGTTGTCGTGCTGCTTTTGAGCACGGCGGGCATTCTGGAGGCAAAAAAGAAGAACCCTGAGGACAGTCTGCGGACCGTTGAAGGCACGGTAACCGACGCCAACGATAACCCGTTGGATGGCACTATTGTTCAACTGAAGAACACGAAGACCCTTCAGATCCGCTCTTTCGTTACGCAGCAGCATGGTGCGTACTACTTTCACGGGCTCAGTCCGGACGTGGATTATGAAATCCACGCCGAGTATCAGGGAATCTCCAGCGCCACCAAGACCGTGAGTTCGTTTGACTCGCGAAAAGAAGTGGTCATCAATCTCAAGCTGACTAAGAAGTAACTCGCAGAACCTCTGAATTTGTTGCGCCGCGCCGTCGCGGGTGGGTGGCACACTACAATGAATAAATGATTGGTTTCCAAAAGCTGCGGTTCTTGCTGCCGCTTGTGCCCCTTCTTTGTGGGGCGCAGGATCTCAAGGAATTCGAGAAGCGGGTCACCGAGTTTACACTCGCCAACGGAATGCATTTCATCATTCTCGAGCGTCACGAGGCGCCCGTCGTTTCCTTTCATACCTACGTGAATGCCGGCGCGGTTGATGACCCCGAGGGCAAGACGGGTCTCGCACATATGTTCGAGCACATGGCTTTCAAAGGCACCGAGACCATTGGAACGAAGAACTGGCCCGAGGAAAAGAAGGCGATGGCGGCAATCGAGGAGGTTTACGACCGGCTGGAACAGGAGCGGCGCAAGCGTTCGCATGCGGACGCGAAGAAGGTTACGGCGCTTGAGGCGGAAGTGAAGGCAGCCATCGAGAAGGCGGATTCATACGTGGTGCCAAACCTCTATCCCACCATCATCGAAGAGAACGGCGGAGTTGGGCTGAACGCCTTCACGGCCCTTGACTCAACGGAATTTTTCTATAGTCTGCCAGCCAACCGGATCGAACTCTGGTTTCTGCTGGAATCGGAGCGCTTTCTGCACCCCGTGTTCCGCGAGTTTTACAAGGAGCGCGATGTGGTGGCAGAGGAGCGGCGCATGCGCGTGGACTCGGATCCGCAGGGCAAGCTTCTGGAGGAATTGAACGCGGCGGCGTTCGAAGCGCACCCCTACCGCCGGCCTCCCGCGGGATGGGCGAGTGACATTCAAAGCCTCCGTGTGCGCGATGCCGAGCAGTTCTTTAAGACCTACTACGTGCCGGGAAATATCACGATAGCGATCGTCGGCGACGTGGATCCCAAGCAGGTGCGGGGTTTCGCCGAGAAGTATTTCGAACGCCTGGTGCGTGGTCCACTGCCGCCGCTGGTCCACACTGCCGAACCGGCGCAGGACGGCCCGCGGCAGGTGCAGGTGGAATCTCCCGCGCAGCCGTTTGAGGTGGTCGCGTACAAACGGCCGGATCAGTACGACCAGGACGACCCGGTCTTCGACGTCATCAGCAGCATCCTGGCGGGTGGGCGCACGGGAATCATTTACAAGGAGATGGTACGGGACAAGCAGATCGCGGTGGCGGCGGGCGCGGAGGCGGACCTGCCCGGGTCTAAGTATCCCAACCTGTTCGTGTTTTATGCTTTTCCCTCTCTCGGTCATACAGTGTCGGAAAACCAAACGATGTTGGACGGAATCATCGCGCAATTCGAGAGCCGGAAGGTGGACGCGGAAGCGCTGGCGCGGGTCAAAACCAAGACGCGCGCGGGATTGATCCGGCGCCTGGACAGCAATGCCGACCTGGCGCAACTGCTTACGGAGTACTACGGCGCTTACGGCGACTGGAGAAAGTTGTTCACCTCGCTGGACGACATCGATAAGGTGACCGCCGATGACGTGCAGCGTGTCGCTCGCAGGTATTTTGTGAGCAACGCGCGTACCGTGGCGTTTGATTTTCAGCCGGCGAGCAGCGGGCAGGCGGCCGAGCCTCGGCAGCCGGGAGAGAAGCGATGAAGAACATAGTCATCATCGCCGGTTTGCTGGCAGGCACGCTGTGTGGCCAGCCGAAAGCGGAGAGCAAAGCTGCGAGTGCGAGCGGAGCGATCCCGTCTTACAAAGAACTGAAGTATCCACCGCTCAAGGCAATCAAGATCCCGGACGTGGCGACCTTCACCCTGCCCAACGGCTTGAAGCTATACCTGCTCGAGAATCACGAGCTCCCGTTGGTTCGAGGAACCGCCTTGGTGCGCACGGGGAATCTGTTCGATCCCCCGGATAAGGTGGGTCTCGCCACGGTCACCGGAATGGTAATGCGCACAGGAGGCACCAAGGACAAGACCGGCGATGAGCTCGATGAGCAACTGGAGAACATCGCGGCCTCCGTTGAAACGTCGATTGACGAGTCCATCGGGTCGGCGTCGTTTTCCTGCTTGAAAGAAAACACCGACGAGGTGCTGGGTGTATTTCACGATGTGCTGACCGCGCCGGAGTTCCGGGAGAATAAGATTGACCTGGCGAAGACGGAGCTGCGCAGTGGCATCTCCCGACGCAACGATGAGCCACACGGCATCGTAGAGCGCGAGTTTGCCAACACGATCTACGGGCGGAGTACGCCCTACGGGTGGCAGTTGGAGTATGCCACCGTGGACAAGATCACGCGTGACGATGTTGTCCGGTTCTACCGGCGCTATTTTTTCCCCCAGAATGTGATGCTGGCGTTGATCGGCGACTTTTCGGCCGCCGACATGAAGGCCAAACTGGAAAAGCTATTTGCCGATTGGACAGTGAATCAGCCTCCGGTTCCGCCGTTTCCGCCGGTAGATGCCAAGCCTGCTCACGGCGTCTTTCTTGCCGCCAAAACGGACATCGATCAGACGTTCTTTTCCCTGGGCCATCTGGGCGGCGAGCTCCGCGATAAAGATTTCCCGGCGCTCGAAGTGATGGCGGACATTCTCGGCGGCGGTTTTCAGAGCCGCTTGGTGCAACGCGTGCGCACCAAGCTCGGTTATGCCTACGACGTCTCGGCCTACTGGGGAGCCAACTACGACCATCCAGGACTCTTTCAGATCTCCGGCAGCACCAAGTCGGCATCAACGGTCGACACAATCAAGGTGATTCAGGAAGAGGTCGAAAAGATCCGCACGCGCGAAGTGACCGAAGAGGAGCTGAACAACGCGAAGGACACGGTGGCCAACAGCTTCGTGTTTAACTTCGATACGCCGGAAAAAACTTTGAACCGTATCCTGCGTTATGACTATTTCGGCTACCCGCGGGACTTCATCGACCGTTACCAGCGGGCCATTCAGGCGGTGACCCGTGCAGATGTGCTGCGCGTGGCGCGCGAGCACATCAAGCCGGATGACTTCACCGACGTCCTGGTCGGGAATCCGCAAGAATTTGGCACACCGCTCGCAACGCTGGGGCTACCGGTCGCGTCGATTGATTTAACGATCCCTGAACCGGCCGGCAAGAAGACCGAGGCGCCGGCGAAAGCCGACGCCGCGAGCTTGGAGCGCGGCAAGAGGCTGCTGGAACACGTGCAACAGGCCGTCGGAGGAGCCGACAAACTCGCCGCGGTGAAGGATGTCAGTGAGACAGCTGAATTGAGTACAACGCAGATGCCCCCAAACGTGAAGATTCACCGGATAGACTTGTGGGTTGCGCCCGACCGATTCCGGCAGGAGAGCCAGCTGCCCTTTGGTAAGTTCGTCGTGTATTCAGACGGGAGGAGCGGTTGGATGTCCACGCCGCAGGGCCAGCGGCCATTGCCAGAGGCGGAGTTGAAACAGGTGCGCGAAGAACAGTTTCGCAACTATTTCCGGCTTCTGTTAAGCGACCGGGACCCCAGCCGGACGGTCAGTTCTCCGGCGGACGGTATTCTGGAGATCAGCGATGCCGATGGAAACTCAGTCAGGCTGATCGTAGACGAGAAGACGGGCCTTCCGGCTAAGGAGGTTTACCGCGAGGCCGGACCAATGGGCCCTCCCGCCGATATGGAGGAGACTTTTGAAGAATTTGTGGAAGCGGGGGATGTTCAGGCACCCAAAAGGGTCACGGTGAATCGAAACGGCGCCAAGTACGCGGAGATCGACATCACCGAATACAAAGTAAATTCCGGCCTCAGGCCCGACGACATCAACAAGAAACCATGAAGGCGGCGCTGTTGCTCGGCTTGGCGGTATTTGTGGCGGGAGTGCGCGCCGAAACGAATCTGGATCGCGGAAAGCGCGTGGTGGACGAGGCTATCGCCGCCTTGGGTGGCGACAACTTTCTCCATATGCAGGACCGCGTCGAGGGAGGGCGCGCATATTCTTTCTATCGCGAGAGACTGAGCGGGCTGACTATCGCCAAGGTCTATACGCGCTATCTCATCCGCCCTGAACCGCCGGTGTCTGGCTTCCTGGGAGTGCGGGAGCGGGAGGCGTTTGGAAAAAAGGAGGACAGCGCAGTATTGTTTGCCGAAGGACAGGGTTACGATGTCACGTTTCGCGGCGCCCGCCCGTTGGCGGATGACGTCATCGATCGATTTCGGGAAAGCACGCTCCGCAACGTTTTCTACATTCTGCGGGAACGGCTGGGAGAGCCGGGGCTGATCCTGGAGTCGCGCGGCGCCGATGTGACGGAGAATCAGCCTGTAGATATTGTCGACATCACCGACTCCGACAATCGTGTCGTGACCGTTTACTTCAATCAGTTGACGCATCTCCCGGTCAAGCAGGTGACGAAGCGCCGCGACTCCACCACCGGGGATCTCAACGAAGAGGTCACGCGCTTTTCCAACTACCGCGAGGTGAACGGGGTCCAGTGGCCTTGGAGCATCGTCCGTGAGCGCAACGGAGAAAAGATCTATCAGATGTTCTCGGATTCGGTGGAGATCAACAAGGGTTTGACGGACGATCTTTTCACGCTCCCGGCCGGCATCAAGGTGCTCCCCAAAATGAAGTAGCCGGGTTACTGGGCCGGCAGCTCAATTTCGATCAGCAGTCCGGGATGCGCATTCGTAGCCCGGAGCTTCCCCTTGTGCAGTTCTACGGCGCGGCGGGCGATAGCCAGACCCAGCCCTACACCGCCGCTCTCGCGGTTCCGGTCGCCTTCCACACGAAAGAAGGGGTCGAAGATACGGCCGAGTACATCCTCGGGAACCCCCGGTCCGTAGTCGCGCACTCGCAGGCGCACCGTTTGGCCATCGTGAGTGAGCCGTACCTCAATCGAGGTCTGCGGCGGAGCAAAGCGAATGGCGTTGCGGATGACGTTCTCTGCGGCGCGTCGGAGGAGCTCGCTGTCGCCGGATATCGTTACTGGCCCATCGGCTATGAGCTCCAGCGAGCACGCGCGCGCAGAGGCTTCGATCGAACAGTCATTCACGATGGCCGCCAGGAGTTCGTCCAGGTGGACAGGCTGGGCGCGAACCGTGTCGGGATCTACCTCCGCTCGCATAGTCTGGAGCAGTTCGCCAACAAGTGTGTTGAGGCGGTCGGATTCCTTTTCGATCCGGTCGAGCGCGGCATCGCGGTTGTCTCCCGAACGGGCCAGTTCGATAGCCACTCCCAGGCGCGCCAGGGGCGACCTCAGCTCGTGCGAGATATCGAGCAGAAGGCGCCGCTCGGCAGCCACGAGGTTCTGGATGCGTTCCGCCATGCGATCGAACGTCCGTGCCAATTCGCCCAACTCGTCACGCCGCGTTGACCCGGTGCGCGCGGAGAAATCTCCCTGTCCGAACCGTTCAAGGGCCGTTTTCAATTCGCGCAGGGGTGAGGTGAGGTATCGCGCGAGCAGGTAGCAGAGGAGCAGAACCGCGAGTAGCACGATCAACTGCTCCGGCGGAAGAAGCGCGCGAGCCGCCGATTCTTCAGGGATCGAAAGAATGAACCAATAGCGCCCGTCACCTGAGCGGCGCGCGATTACCGCCCGGTTTCGCCGCAACCAGCTCCATGCCCCCGAACGGATCAGACCGCGGCGGTCCTCGCCCGTGACCAGGTCGCGGCCGTTTGCGTCGGTCAGAAAAGCTTCCGCCTGGAAGATCCCTTTGATCCTGTCAAGGTCCCAGCGCAACGCCTTAGGTCCGCCCGATTCATACGCCTCGCGCGCCTCGCGAGCCTGGAAGCGAAAAGCGCGCACCATGGGCGCATGGCGCATGGCATTGTCAAATTGTGTCTCGATGACGTTGAAACCCACGAAGGCGGCCACTACCGTCGCCAGAAACCACAGCAGGATTTTGGCGAAGAGCGACCTCACACAGCTCCCTCGTTCTGGTCGCTGAATGAGCGTACGAATTGATATCCGACGCCTCGGATCGTTTTGATGATAGGCCCGCCACTCTCGAGTTTTTTGCGCAAGTGGCTGATGTGCATGTCCACCGAGCGGTCAAATGCCGTCGCCTTGCGGTTGTACAGGTGCTCCATCAGGTCGTCGCGCGACACGACCTGGCCTGCGGATCGCATCAGTAACTCTAGGATGTCGTACTCGAAAGTGGTCACTTCGATTTTTCGGCCATTAACCGCGACCTCTCGCGTTCCCGGATCGACGCGGACACCGTTAACCTCAAGCGGCCCCTCCGTCGACGGCGGCCGGTCCAGACGGCGGAGGATGGCGCGGATCCGTGCAAGCAGCTCGCGCGGATTGAAAGGCTTTGCCAGATAATCGTCCGCCCCCATTTCGAGACCGGCGATGCGGTCCATATCGTCGCCGCGCGCGGTGAGCATCAAGACGGGGACTCGGCTTTGTGCACGCAGGCGGCGAAGGATTTCGAAGCCATCCAAACCCGGCAGCATGACGTCCAAAATCAGCAACTCGAACCCACCTCGCAAAGCGTGGTCCAATCCGCGATTGCCTTCGTGCTCGCATTCGACAGGGAATCCCTCGCGCGACAAAAACTCCTTCAGCAGCGAGCATAGCTCGGCGTCGTCATCAATCAGCAGAATGCGCACGGCTAAAATTTAGCATGTGGCGCACCCCTCCTGGGCCACCATTTACATAGATTTACAGGGGAGCGGACCACTTCACACGTTTATCACAGCAGGAGAAGACAACCGTTATGAACACTGCACTCATTCGCTTTGCCGCAGTGCCGGTAGTGGCGTCAGGAATCTTGCTGGCCCAGACCCCGGCTCCGGCGGCTCCCACGCAACCGCCTGTTCAGCACCGCCAGTGGCACCGCGGCCAGATGTTTGACCGGATGGCCGCCAGGTTAAATCTCAGCGAGACCCAGAAAACCCAGGCTAAATCCGTTTGGCAATCGGCCCGCGAAACATCCCGGCCCTTAGCCCAACAGCTTCGGCAGGCACATGTTGCCTTGCGGAACGCCGCAAAGACTGGAAAATCCAATGCGGAAATCGATCAGCTCGCAGCCAATGCTGGCCGCATTTCCGGCCAGTTAACCGCCGTTCGCGCGAAGGCATTTGAAAAATTTTATGCACTGCTGACTCCCGACCAGCGGAACACGGCCGATCAGTTGGGCCGCCATTTCCGTGGTATGTTCATGGGTGGCCATGAACACGCTCCCGCATCTGGCGCAGGCGATTAATGCGCCGCCGCGGGCAGTATCGCTGGCATTCACGTGGCGGCGGCTGTGCCTGATGCCGCCGCTCACCCTCGCTGTCAGTTCCATTCTCCTGTTGCAACCTCTCTATGCCCAAAAACGGCGTGATGCCGTTCTCCAGTTGCGAGACGACGTGTCCACCGCGATGGCGCATATCAGCCTGACCGAGAAGCAGACGCAAAAACTGGACCGCTGCCGCCAGACGCTGCTGCTGGCGGCGCAATCGGGCCGTGTGCGCAAGTCTGTGAGTAAGAGGGATCTCGACGCTGCCGTGAGAGATATCGAGAAAGCCATTAACGCCCCGCCGTTTCAGGCAGATGATCGTAATTTGGTCCGCGACGACATCGCGCAACTCCGCGCAATCGAACGCAACCAGCAGGTGAAGCGCGCCAGCCGTTAGGACTTGACGATTCTTCGGCCAGTCGGGCCGTGCCGCACCTTCTGTTACAATGAGTACCATCGTACGGCTGGCCGGCTGACGCAGCGTGACCAACGGGAAGAAGCGCCCTGGGCATCATGGATTTTGATCAGCTTCACACCTTCCTCGAGATCGTTCGGCTGAAGAGTTTCTCCAAGGCCGCGCAGACGTGCTACCGCACGCAACCGGCGATTAGCGCGCAAATCCGCCAATTGGAACAGGAGCTGAAAACGGAATTGTTTGAAAGGTTCGGCAGCCGGATCTCACTGACTACAGCGGGACGGCTTTTTGCCGGGTACGCCGAGCAGATTCTCGATTTACGCCGCCGTGTGCAGGACGAAATCAATGAGCTCGAGCGTGTTCCGCGAGGCGAGCTTGTGATCGCTGCCAACGAGGCCACGTGCATCTACGTCCTCCCCCAGGTATTTGCCGAATATAAGAAACAATTTCCCGGCGTCCAATTGCAAGTGGACCGTTCTTATGGCTCCCGAGTCGTCGAGGCTGTGACCGAAAATATCGCTGACTTCGGCCTGACGCAATTACCGATTCAGGAAAAGCGCGTCCAGGTGGTCGATATCTACCGCGACGAAATTCGAGTGATCGTGTCACCAAAACACCCCCTGAGCGACAAGGCCGCCGTCACCTGTTACGATATCGCCCCGTATCCGCTGCTATTGCCTAAGTCGGGGACCACACGTACGCGACTCAACGCTTGGCTCGAGCCGGTCGAGGATCAGGTCCAGGTTTCCATGGAGCTCGATTCAACGGAGATGATGAAGCGGTTTACCATGGCGGCGCTGGGCTTGTCTTTTCTCGCCGCGTCCAATTGCCGCGAAGAGGTCGCTGCCGGCAAGCTGCGGTCAATTTCCTTGGCGCCGGAGCCGATGATCCGGCGTTTAGGGTTGATCTATCGTAAGGATAAGGCGCTCTCCAAAGCGGCATTGGGATTCATTCAAGTGGTGTTGGAAGACGTCGGCGAATCTGTGCACGGCAATGTGAAAGGTCCACGGCTCGCCGTTCGGTAAGCGACTATGGCAATGCAATGCCCGGCGTGCAACCAAAGGCTCGAAGGTGATTTCCAGAATTGTCCCTATTGCGGCGAACCGGTGAACGCGAGACCGCTCGCCGTGCTGAAAACCTCAACCATCCTCATTTCTTCCGATGACGCCCAAGGCGTCTATCACTCGGTTCGCGATGTCCCTGAGCCACTGCGCAGGAAGCTGTTGCGATCGACTTCCGGCCTGCATGCCAGAACAATTCTGATCGCCGATCGCCGCGGGCAGCAGGAAATGACTCGGGCGCTGCATGCTATGCCTGAGGCTTCTCACGGAAGGTTGTTGACTGGCGAGTCCAGCGCCAGTTCCCGGTTCAGAGTGGCGCACGTCGCCGGAATTCTTGCCGCGGGTATCACCGGTGTGCTCGCCTGGCTGCTGCTGTTCCGGCGGTAGGCGTTTCTGGTCGAAGTCAACCCGCGCGACATCCGAGCTTTCGACCTGCGACGATCGATCACTCAAACCGCAGCGCGCGCATGGGATCGATTGCGGTTGCGCGCCGCGCCGGAAAATAGCCGGCCAGCGCGACGACCGCCGCTATGCCCAGCGCGGCCAGTAGCAAGGTTGCGATATCGCTGGGCTTGACGCCGAACAGTTGCGCTTCCACCAGCCGCGTGAGCGCAAGCGCGGCGCCCAGCCCGATAGTCAGACCGGCGGCAGCGAGCAGCAGCACTTCCCGCATCACCAGCCATACCACGGATCGGCCCGCTGCGCCCAGGGCCATGCGGATCCCGATTTCGCGCGTCCGCCGCGCCACCATAAACGCCATGACTCCGTAGAGCCCGACCGCCGCCAGCAGCGTGGCCAGCCCGCCGAACACAATCGACAGCGTAGCCAGCATGCGCTCCGTCAACAGAGAATTCTCGACCGTCTGGTCAAGTGTGCGCATTTCATAAGCGGGTACGCTCGCATCCACCCCTCGAATGGCCCGCCGCAATGTGTCGAACATACTCAACGGAGGAGCGCCGGTATTCATATACACGGTCATGCTGTCGACCCATTCCTGCTGGGCGTAAGGCACGTAGAGTTCGTACGGCACCTCTTCACGCATGTCCTCATATTTCGTATTCCCCACGACGCCCACGATTTCCATGTCCATTTTGGTCCCAGGGTCGCTCCCGAATCCGATGTGACGGCCGAGGGGATTATGCTCGCCAAAATAACGCTTGGCAAATTTCTCATTGACGATGGCGGCTTTGGAAGCGCCGAAGATATCCTTGACTGTGAAATCGCGGCCCAGCAGGACAGGAATCTTCAACGTTTCGAAGAACCTCGGCGAGCAGAATTGCATGTGCGGATCGGGGTCTTCACCCTGCTTCGGCGTGTAGCCTTCGATCGTCACCGAGTTGTCCCATTCCCAGCCTTCCATTACGGGGATTACAGCGAGGGCCGCGGATTTGATGCCGGGAAGGGACTCGAGCCGCTCCGTCAACTGCCGGTAGTATTGACGTGTCCACGCGACGTTATAGCTGCGGCTGAGAGTTGGTTCGACCCTCACCGCCACCAGATTCTTTGCCTCGAAACCCGGGCGAACATCCTTCAGGTTGTTCAAACTTTGCAGGAAAAGGCCCGCACCGACTAACAGCAATAGCGAAAGCGCCACCTGAGCTACCACCAGGCTTTTGCGCAGTCCTGCGGAGGCGCCACCGGCGACCGAGCCCGCCTCGTCCTTGAGCGTGGCCGCCAGCTCGGGCCGCGTCGCTAGCAGTCCGGGGGCCAGCCCGAACAACACTCCCGTTAGCAGCGATACCGACAGGGTGAACAGCAGAACCCTCACGTCGGGAACCGTCGAGATCGTGATTGACCAGACATCCGCCGGCTGGAAGCTGATGAGTGCCCGGTCCATCCAGATAGCCAGCACCAGCCCCGCTACTCCGCCGAGCAGAGACAGCAGAATGCTCTCGGTGAGTAGTTGCCGGATCAACCGCCATCGGCCCGCGCCCAAAGCCAGGCGAACCGCGATCTCTTTCTGTCGCGAGGAAGCCCGGGCGATGAGCAAGTTCGCCAGGTTGGAACAGGCGATCAACAGCACCAGGGCGACAATGGCCATTAGCGCGAGGAGAGGTTTTGCGAACTGCTCGCGCAACTGTGAGCGCCCCTTGGCGGCAGGCAGCACATCCATCCACATGCGGAGAAATTGTTGCTTGGTGTATGCGCTCGCGCGTGCGAAGGCAGCTTGCTCCACCTCCATTTGCAAAATCTGGTGAAACAGCGGTTGCAATCCCGCCTTCGCTTGCTCGCTTGTCACGCCCGGCTTGAGCCGTCCGAACACCTGCACGAAGCGCCGCCGCCGCTCATTCAGCTCCAGAAACTGCCTGTCAGGCGGCATAACGTCATGCATGGTAATCGGGATTCGGATCTGCGGAGAGTTGCCTGGCTCAACCCCGTTGAACCCGGCCTCGCTTACACCGATGATGGTCAGCGGGTAGCCGTCGACCACAATCTTCCTCCCGATGATGGCGCGATCGCCCCCGAAACGCGCCTTCCAGTAGCCATAACCGAGAACGGCGAGCGGATGCCCCCCCTGCATGAGGTCGTCCGAAACAGTGAACACGCGCCCTGCCGCTGCACCCACGCCGAGCACGGGAAAGTAGTTTCCGGAGACGAATTCGGCGGCCACAAGCTCCGTCTTGCCCTCATAGTTGAGGCTGGCTATGGTGCCATTCCGGCAAAACATGCCGCTGAATACGTTATTCTTGTCACGGAAATCCTGATACATCGAATAGGAAAGCGCGTTGGGTCCGTTGTTGCTGCCATAGTGGTTGCCGCGCGCTGTCAGTAGCACCAACTCCTCGGGGTGGCGAACCGGAAGGTATTGCAAAATGAGCTGGTTAATCAGGGTGAAAATCGCCGTATTGGCGCCAATTCCAAGGGCCAGCGAAAGCAGCGCCACCGAGACGAACAAGGGCGATTTTCGAAGCGTGCGTATGGCGTAACGCAGGTCTTGCAGTAGACTTGCCATCAACCCTTATACCGCGCTGCTTGAGAATGGTTACTGAAGCCGCCTGCCATTTACAGCAGGCTGCACTCGATCAGGTTAAGCTCCTGTGCGACCTTCTGTTGCATATCCACGAGCGGCGGCTGGAGGCCTTTTGGATCTACCGGCAGGAGGCCGGCCAAGCTTGCCGAATCCCACTCCCGCGCTGGCCCTGCGGCCGAGAATCCGCTCATGCTGGATGCGCAACAGGCGGCCTGAACCAGCAGGCGGACCTTAGGACTCTCGGGTGTGGCGGCATCGTGATGATGGGCAATCACGTCAATGAGGCCCGACTGAAAATTCCATTGCTTCGCCAGATAGCCGCCTACCTGACAATGGTCGAGTGTGAAAATTTCGCGCTCCAGGTCGCGAAGATCGTGACTGCTGTCGCTTGCGGCCTTGTCGAGAAAACGCGTGTAGGTGTCGGGGGCAAGCTTGAACATCGCAATGCGTCCCAGGTCATGGAGGATAGCCGCCGTGTACAGCATAGGGCGGTCCAGCAAATACCACTGAGCCAAAGCTTCGCTCCACAGCGCGGTGCCGAGACTGTGACGCCACGAGTGGCGCAGCACGGGACTTTCTCCGGGCGCCATATAGTCCTTGAGAGCCACCGTCACCAGCATGTCGCGGACACGGTTTGCTCCGACCAGCGACAATGCCCTCAGTACGCTTGTGACTTCCTGGCTGAATCCGAACAGTGCCGAATTAGCTAGGCGGATGACCTGGCTGGAAAGCGCCGTGTCCGCGATAATCAGGCGGGACACTTCACGAAAGTCAGCGTCTTCGTCGCTGATCAGCGAGAGCAGTTTCAGGGCGACGGCCGGAAACGGCGGCAACAATTTGAGCCCCGGCAGCTTGCTAAAACTGATCTCCCCTTTAGACTCCCCGCTTTCACCCAGGCGCGGTTGCGGCATTCCCCTCCTGGTCGCGCTTGTCGCTGGTTCCGAACTGTTCGTATTGTAACCGATCAGGGGCGAAACAAGGACGGTTTTTTAGGCCAATACACCGGGTTTGGCAACACCCAGTTCCTGATCGGCCTCGTCGGTTCGCCCTACCAGACGCAGGGCGGCGGCGGCCACGTTTTCCGCAGTAAGACCATAATGCTGGAAGATCTCGGCACCTGCCGCAGAGGCGCCGTAGCGATCTACCGCAATGATAGTCCCTTCTTCCCCAATCCACCGGTGCCATCCAAGCGATGCCCCTGCTTCGACCGCCACGCGTTTCGTGATTTTGGCCGGCAGGACGCTTTCACGGTAAGCCGCGCTCTGAGCACTGAAGAGTTCCCAACTGGGCATGCTGACCACACGGGCATTCACTCCGTATTTTGCGAGTATGCCCTGCGCTTTGGCACACAGACTGACCTCGGAGCCCGTGCCGATGAGTATGACCTCCGTTTGACCCTCAGCCTCTGACAGAATATAGGCGCCTTTTGCGACACCCGGATCTTTGGCCCGACTCCGGTCGAGGTGCGGTACCGCCTGCCGCGTGAAGACCAATGCCGTAGGACCGTTACTCTGGATGGCAAATGCCCATGCCTCGGAAGTCTCGTTGGGATCAGCCGGACGGATCAGGACCAAGCCGGGTACTGCCCGCAGGGCGGCCAGTTGCTCGACCGGCTGGTGCGTCGGCCCGTCTTCACCCAGTCCGATGCTGTCATGTGTGAACACATAAACCACCTTGAGGTGACTAAGTGCACCCAAACGGATCGCGGGCTTCATGTAATCCGAAAATGTGAAAAACGTGGCGCTGAACGGTAAAACTCCGCCGTGTGCGGCCATTCCGTTCACTGCCGCTCCCATGGCGTGTTCCCGAACGCCAAACGCCGTGTTGCGGCCGGCATAGCTCCACTCACCGCCGACGGCGCCCTGCGTTCCAGATCCGCCAAACTCGACGGGCTGGAAATCCCCCATTCCCTTAAGCGCAGTATCGGTCGAAGGATTCAAATCGGCCGATCCCCCGATGATATTCGGGATACGTTTGGCGAGGGCGTTCAGCGCCTCGCCGCCGGCAGCGCGAGTGGCGATCGGTTTATCGGTTGGCTTCCATTTCGGAAGATCCGCCGCCCAGTTCTCCGGCAGCTTCCCGCTCGTGATCTGGCGGAATTCGGCGGCCTCGCTCGGGAAGTCCCTTTCATACCTGTCGAACCTGCCCCGCCACTCGTTCTCAGCCGTGGATCCGTTCGGGATTGCCTGCCGGAAATAGTCAACAGCTTCCTGGGGGAGGTAGAACTTGTCCATTGTAGGCCAGCCCAGGGCCTTCTTCGTTGCCTGGAGTTCGTCTTCACCCAGCGGGTTGCCGTGCGAGGCGAACGTGTCCTGTTTCTTGGGGCTGCCGTAACCGATGTGCGTTCGCGCGAGAATCAGCGACGGCCTCCGGTCTTCCGCTTGCGCTTCCTGGATTGCCCGGGCGACGTCCTCGGTGTCGTTGCCATCCGGCACCATCCGCGTATGCCAACCGTAGGCCTCGAAACGTGCGGCCACGTCTTCGGTAAAGTCCAGGTCGATGGACCCGGCGAGGGAAATGTGATTCTGATCGTAAAGGTAAATCAACTTGCCCAAGCGCAGATGCCCGGCCAGCGACGCGGCCTCCTGCGTGACACCCTCCATCAGATCCCCATCACCACAGATTGCGTAGGTGTAATGATCGACGATCTTGTGGCCGGGACGGTTGTAACGGGCCGCCAGCCAGGCTTCCGCGATGGCCATGCCCACGCCGTTCCCGAAGCCCTGGCCAAGCGGTCCGGTGGATACTTCGACGCCGGGCGTGTCACCCCTTTCCGGGTGCCCCGGCGTCTTGCTACCCCATTTCCGGAAGTGCTTGATTTCTTCGAGCGGCAGATCGTAGCCGGTCAGGTGCAGCAAGCTGTAGAGCAGCATGGACCCGTGTCCGGCCGAGAGAACGAAACGGTCGCGGTCCACCCACTGCGGATTTTTCGGATTGTATTTCAAAAACCGCGTCCACAGCGTGTATGCCATGGCCGCTGCACCCATCGGCATCCCCGGGTGCCCGGCGTTCGCGTATTGCACCGCGTCCGCTGACAGAATCCGCACGGTATTAATGCACAGGTCTTCTAGAGCTCGATCTGGTTTCAAACTCACACATTCCTCCAGCGATGATTAGAGTGCCCGCTCCGGCATTCGGTAACAATGAGAGCGAAGCCGCATAGTTGAGTCTATCAGTTGGATGCCGGGCGGCCGAGGCCAGCTTCGTTTAATCGGAATGGTGCCGGTGCAGGTGGGGATGAGGCTGTGTAACGCCTTCACGGTGGACGTGATGGTGAGGCCGAACCAGCCGGGTGCGCTCAAGAAGCGCTACATCATGCAGCACCGCGAGCGGTGTCCCTTCGCAGGCCACGGCGCCGTTTTCCAGCACGTAGCATCGGTCGGCAATGTCTTCGAGGGTGTCCAGATCGTGGGTCGCGGTGATCACCGTCTTGGAGCGGTCGCGCCAGGAGACCAGAAACTCAACGATCTGAGCCTGGCTGCCCGGGTCGAGCGCCGCACTAGGCTCATCCAGCAGCAGCACTTCCGGGTCCAGTACCAGAACGGAGGCCAATGCGACCCGCTTCTTTTCCCCTCCCGACAGCCGATGCGGTGCGCGGTCCCGTAAGTGCGCAATCCCCATCAGGTCAAGCGTCTCGCCGACGCGTCTGCGGACTTGATCACCCGGCCACTGGAGTTGTAATGGTCCGAAGGCAACTTCATCGAACACGCTCGGGTTGAACAGTTGGATGTCCGGGTTCTGGAAGACCATTCCCACGCGGCGGCGGAAACGATAGAAGAATTCTTCATTTTCCAGCCGCTGCTCGGTGAGTGGTTCGCCATAGAACGAGATATCGCCATGCTCTGGAAAACACAACCCGGCGAGCAATCGAAGCAGAGTGGACTTGCCGGAGCCGTTCGCTCCAAGCAGAGCCACACGTTCGCCGCGCGTCACCCGCATGGATAACCCCGCTAGCGCCGGAACCTCAAGATAGCGGTACGAGACGTCATTCACCGCAAAGGCGACCTCCGATGTGGGAACGCATTCTCTCATCGTCCCATCCAAACGATCGCGGCGGCGAATGCGACGAACCCCGCAGCCTGCAGCCAATGACTTCGGTCCATGTGCCGTTCATCCAACAGGCGGATCTGGCCGCGAAATCCCCGGGCCTGCATCGCCGTATGGACTTCGGCGCTCAACTGAATGCTTTTTCCAAGCAGCACGCCCGCGGTTGCCGCGGCCAGCCGGCGGCGGTCCGCCGGTGCTAGAATGCCCACTAGCCGCGACTCACGAGATTCAAACATATCCCGCGCAGTCTGCAAGAAAACGAACATGTAGCGGTAACTCATGCCCAGAAGGGCCACCAGAACGGCGGGCAGGCGGAGAGATCGCAAACCTGCCAGCAGGTGTGTCCACAGAGTTGTGAGAATCAGCAGCGCAGAGAGAGTCGCCGCGCTCTCGGCGCGCAAGATCAGGAACCCGGCCGCCTTCAGGCCCTGTTGGGTGATGGCCCAATCCAGCACTGGCAGGCGATACATCACCTGCCCCGGCGTCAGAAAAACCGCCGGCAGTGCGATTGTTCCGGTGAACGCGCCGACCGCTATCCATATTCGAGCCGCCAAAATCCTCATGGGCACGCGCGAAAGAATCGCCAGAACAGCCGCAGTTGCGAAGACCCCCGCCAAAGCCGGGATGCGCCGCACGGTGATCGCTGCAATGATCAGTGCTCCCATACCCATCAACTTCACGCGGGGATCCAGACGCTGCAATAACCCGTTGGCACTCGCCATGTCTTCCGCAAACAGCGTATGTTGTATCGCTTCCAGCAGGCTGCGTATGGTTGCTTCGATGAAACTCCTTCGCCTCCGGCGGGTTGACGGCGCCCATTCGCGATCGGGATGCCGCTCAGAGTGCATTCTGCCCAGAAGCCAACTAGCCAGCAGGCAAGTCGCGATAATGAGCCCGACGCCCACCATGGCTGATACGAAATAGCCAAACCCAGGGCTGCGGATGAATGACGGCGCATAATGCGATAGCGGAGCCGTCCAGACCGACGAGAGCCGTTCCAGCCCCTGAGGAACGTGATCGGGTGGCAACTGATGGCGCGAGCCGGCCGCGATCTGTTGGCGCGTTTGCGGGTCTCCAAAGTCCCGTGCGCTCCATTCTCCCCAAGCATTGCCCACCGCCAGAATTCCCAGCGGTGTCAGAATCAATAACAGCGCCAACCCCAGCCAGAGCTTGCGCGGCGTGGGCCACGATACAGCGCCAGGCGGTCGCGGGGACACTTCGTCAACGTCGGGGGCATCCGGTGCGGTGAGCCGAAGAAGCCCGGGATCGGTTCTTTGCAGGTAAGCGATGATTCCCGCTGAAATGATGACTTCAGCAAGCCCGGCGAACGTCAGGTGCCCGATCATCATGGCCGGTATCGAAACACTGAGCGGATACGGCGCGTAGAGAGGAGCGCCGGAAGCGTCGCGAAATAGAATGGGCTGAATGCCGAACTCGATGGCAGCACACAAAGCCGCAAAATTGATGGCCAGGTAACCGGCCACGCCGGCCCCCGCCACGCGGCGCACAGACCCCAGCCGCGCCCGGTGACTGATCATCCGGTAGGCCGCGTAGCTCGCTAGAGATCCGACGATCGCCATGTTGAAACAATTGGCGCCGATTGCGGTGATCCCTCCATCGCCGAAGAATACCGCCTGAATGAGAAGAGCGATGGAAATAGCCAGTATGGACGCCCAAGGACCTAGGACGATGGAGGCGACCCCCATCCCCACCGCGTGGCCCGTCGTGCCGCCCGGCAGCGGCAGGTTGAACATCATGACGACAAAGGAAAACGCCGCGAAAACAGAGAGGAGCGGAATCATCCGCGTGCTCAGCGTCTTCTGCACGCGCCGAAGGGCTGTATACCAGAATGGTGTGGCAGCGCCGGTGAGAATGGCGCAAGTCGAGGGGCTTAGGTATCCATCAGGTATGTGCAAAGCGGCATCCCGGCCGTTCGTAAGGATAGCACGATTTCACAATTCGTGCGAAACACGGGCGGGACTTCAAGGAAGGTCATGGCCCGATGCCGTTACTGTGAGCCGCCCGTGCTTCACGCCTTTTGCCGCAATCAAAGCATTGGATAGTTTCTGCACGAGCGGAGCTTTGCCGCGCACCAGAATCACCTCCAGACAGTTGTCATGATCCAGATGCACATGAAGCGAAGAGAGCACCGCCGAGTGATACTGATGCTGGAGTTCGGTGAGCTTGTCCATGATTAAGCGCGTGTGGTGATCGTACACTAGCGTCACCGTGCCGAATACCTCGGAGTCGGCGGATTTCCACGCCTCTTGGACCATTTCATTGCGGATCAGGTCACGAAAAGCCTCCGAACGGTTCGTATATCCCCGTCCGGCAATCAGCTTGTCGAATTTACCCAGCAGATCATCGTTGATGGCCACGCCGATGCGGCGGAGTTCCTTCATATGCGTAACTCAACAGCATACCGCTCCAGGGTGGTTCATAAGCAGTGCTGTTCGGAATGCAGTACGGTGTCGGGACGTGCTCACGCCACGGGATCGGGAGAGTGGTGCGGTCGAGAGGACTTGAACCTCCACGGGGGGTACCCACATGCACCTCAAGCATGCGCGTCTGCCAGTTCCGCCACGACCGCAATTTGTGATAACTACTTCTTCGCCGGCGCCGGCTGCGGTTTGGCCGTTCCCGCTGGCGCCGATTGCTTCGCCGGTGCGCTTCGCTCCAGAATCGTCGAAGCTTGTCCGGAGCCCCGCGTGATCATAATCGAAAGCGCGAGCGACGTACACATAAAAATGATGGCCGAAACCGTAGTCGCCTTGGATAACAGGGTCGCCGAACCGCGCGGCCCGAACGCCGTCTGCGACCCCATGCCGCCGAACGCGCCCGCAAGGTCCGCCGCCTTGCCGCTCTGGAGCAGCACAACGATGATCAGAAAAATGCACACCACTACATGAATGACGGTGACCAAAACGTACATAACTTATCCATCTAGTATAGAAAAGCGCTCATCCCACGGTCAAATTAACCCTG
>JASHOO010000338.1 GCA_030041035.1 Bryobacteraceae bacterium
GCCGAGGCCAGGCCCTCATCGAGAATCCGGACGTTGTGATGCTTCTCGAGCATGGGCACGAGACCGCGGAGCATGACGCGGCACTTTTCCTCAGTGGGCTCCTCCACCTTGACGACCTGAAAGCGGCGCGCCAGAGCGGCGTCTTTTTCGAAATACTTTTTATATTCGGACCAGGTGGTGGCGGCGATGGTGCGCAATTCGCCACGCGCGAGGGCGGGCTTCAGGAGGTTGGCGGCATCGTTCTGGCCGGCCTGGCCGCCGGCGCCGATCATGGTGTGGGCCTCGTCGATGAACAGGATGATGGGAGTGGGCGAAGCCTTGACTTCCTCGATCAAACCTTTGAGGCGGTTTTCGAATTCGCCCTTGACGCCGGCACCGGCCTGCAACAGGGCAAGATCGAGCGTGCGCAGGGTGACGTTTTGCAGCACAGGAGGAACGTCACCGTGAGCGATGCGCAAGGCGAAGCCTTCGACAACGGCGGTTTTGCCGACGCCGGCTTCGCCGGTGAGGATGGGATTGTTCTGACGGCGGCGGGTAAGAATGTCGACGACCTGGCGGATTTCGGAGTCACGGCCCAGAACGGGATCGATTTTTCCGGCTTTGGCGCGCTCACTCAGATTGACGGTGTACTGATCGAGATTGGGGGTCTTGCCGCCGGCGGCGCGTGGCTGTCCGGGTTCTGCGGCGGCGCCGGGTTCTTCAGCAGCGGCGGTAATGGCGTCTTCGTGCGAGCCGGCGACGATCTGCAACAGATTTTGGCGCAGGGCATCCGGCTGGATTTTCTGGAGCTCCTTGCTGACATCGCGGACAATGCGGGTCAGATCCTCGTTTGAAAACAGCGCCAGGATGGTGAATGCCGAGCGGATCTGGCCGGCGCTGTAATCGACCGAGCCGAGCAGCCAGGATTCGGTCAGCATGTGGACCAGCATCTGGCTGAGGACGGGACCACGGCCGTTGCCGGTTTTCATGCGGTCGAGGCTGCGAGTCAGCTCGGTGGCGAGGCGCGATTTGTCCACGCCGAAATGCTTCAGGATGTGCTGAAGGTCGCTGTCGGTGGCATCGAGCAGCTTCATCAGGTAGTGCTCGACCTCGACCTCATAATGGGTGCGGGAAGCGCACAATCCGACGGCCGCTTCCAGGGCATCGCGAGTAGTCTGATTGACTTTTCCGAAGAAGAATTTCCAGTTTTGCAGCATAGAGAGTCCTCAAGAAATCTGTAAGACGGTGTCGCCGGGGTCACGGGGGAAGGGCGCGGATTTCATCCACGTGACCCAGCCGAGCTGTGGGACGGGGCCGTCCTCAGCGCCCAGCTCGCACGGCGGCACTTCGTCGCGCTTCAAAATCAACTGCACTTCGAAATCAAATTCAGTTTCGGCGAAAAAGCCGAGCAACCCAAGTAGGGGCCGGTAGGCTGTGCCGTTGGGGAGAAAATCGAGATACTGGGTGAGGGTCAGCGGCCCGAGCTGCACGCGCACACTGGACTGCTGGTCCCAGATCTCATCACCCACGACGGCTCCCAGACCGACCTGTTCGGACGAGCTTAATTCATCCTGCAAACAGCACTGAGTTTCGCGGTCCAGTTTGAACCAGCCTCCGGCGAATTGCTCAATCTCGACGGGGACATCGAAATAGTCGGTCAGCACCTGGCGCAAGGCGGAGGCCGAGCGAGGCTGCTGGGCCAGCAATCCCGCGTAGTATATCAGCGAATCGTCGGCGACATTCTGGCGGTTCTGCAAGCCCTCGGTGCCCAAGCCCAGGAGGTCCAGCATGTGGTGCGAGAAGCGATCGCGCTGGCCGCGCTCATAGGCCACGGTGAAGCGGTATTTCTGCCAGGCTTGAAAGAACAGCGAGATCATGCGGTGGTTAAAGATGTCGAAGAAATCGCCGATGGCATGGTCTTTTGCGCGGCCGCGGGTGATGACGAGCTCGTTGTAGTAATGGGGCAGGACGCCTGAGGGTCCGGTGAGGCCCATGAAGTTGACGGTCATGCGCGCGGGTCCGTTCTCTACGCGCTCGAGGGTATGAACCTGGCTGGGAGGAAAGGCAAAGGTGGAGTTGGCGCCGAAGTGCACGACTTCACGGGCCGGGTTCACAAACAGGCCTACCGGTTCGCGATCGGGCATGAGGCGCTCGAGCAGGCGCACGGCCTGGAAGAAATTGAAGCAGAAGGGCTCGCGCTCGAGCGCATCCCAGATCTCCGGGCTCGCGGGACCGGCGGGTTCTTGAACCTCGGGCGGCGCACCGGCAGACTCCACGGTTACATCAAGATCCTGTGTCCCGCTCTCGGGGGCCACTGTTCCAATACCTCCCTTCTCTGGACGGTGCGGACGACGAGCTGGCTGAAACTATTCAACGAAACGTATAAAGACAGGAAGCGCTCGAGTATGGCAGCGAACAGGTAAACGCCGCCGCCCACGAACTGCTCTTCATCCAGCTCGAGCAGGAGGCGGGTGCCGCGGGCAAAACTGATGCCGAATTCGGAAATGACCCGCGCGAAGTGCCGCTCACTTTCCACCTTGGCGATCCCCTCGATCTGCTTCTCAATATATGCTGAATCGGTGAAATTGTAGAGGCGCAGAATGTGCTGGAGGGCGGGGCGGCCATCCTCGACCAAGGACAGGTAATTCAAGGACAGATGCGAGATCAGGCGCCACTGCGCGTTGCGCCCGGTGGGCGGCCGGATGGTGCTGGAAGGTTTCTTGAGCATGACGATGCGCTTGATGGGAGCGGCACCTTCCAGGTCGAGGTCCCCTTTCTCGCTACCGAACGGGAGACGCGAGGGGAGGTCGCCATTGGTGCAGGTGAGGCGCACCGTGACGGTATCGACGTTGGGGCGAATGGGTTTGCCGGACATGTCCACCAAAGAGAGATAAACATCGATGGCTTCCGAGTTGCGGCGCGTGGAGGGCCGGCGCGAGCCGTGCCAGAAGGTCTGTTTCTTGTCCCTTTTGCCGCTGTGCCGGTAGGAATAGAAAGGCTCGAATTTGACGGCGTCGTGAGAAGCCGGATCGAGGCTGACGACTTCATCCACCGAAAAAATCTCCATAGCGTCGACGCGGGACACGTCGGGCACGACGGGGTATTCGAAAACGGTATGGCTGAGCAGGATCGGTTCCGCGGTCTGGGGGAAGAGGTTGACGATAGGGGTGCAGTTGAGCTTGACGGTCTTGTCGGACACGCCGGTTTCGAGCTGCTGCTGGCGTTCGGCGCGCTCGAATCGTGAAATCAGGAAGAGAACTTCGGCGCGGTCTTTAAAACCCGCTTGAGCCAGCTGCTCGAGGCCGGTGAGGTCGAAGAAAAAAAACTTGTCCGGGAATGCGAAGTATTCCTGCAACAGCCGGTAACCGAGGAAAGAGCGCAGCGGATAGGGGAGGGTGCCCTCGTCTTCGGAGAAACCGACGGGCCGGAGGTGATCCGGCTCAAGCCAGACCGGCTTGGCACGGGAGCCGGTAGCGGGATCACGAATCACGATCTGGATGCATTTTCCGGCCAGGAGCTCGTAGAGGGTGTGGACCAACGCGCCTTCTCCGTTCAGATGAAGGCGCAACGAGTGCAGTTCCAGCTTGTCGAAAGTTACATCGTGAAAGCAGCGGATCTCAAAGCGCAGGGCGGCGGTGGCATCGGATTTGAGAGGCGGCTGGAAGCGGTCGGGCGTACGCCATTGGACGTCCACGAGCCGCAGGGGCCAAAGGCTGGTGTCATAACAGGTGCGATACTTACAGGGCACGCCATTGACCGGGGGCGAGTAGAGCACCGAGCCTTTGGGGATGGGCAGGCCGGTGGTCAAATTGCCTTGCGCCGGATCGAGATCGAACTCCACCGTGCACATGGAGGGGATCGGACGCAGATAATGCGGGTAGAGGACGGACAGGAGCGCCTCGGTGATTTCGGGAAACTCATCGTCGATTTTCAGATGGACGCGCGCCGCCAGGAACGCGAAGGCCTCCAGCATGCGTTCCACGTGGGGGTCACGGCCCTCGTTGGGATCGAGAATGAGCCGGCCGGCGATCTTGGGATACTTCTCGGCAAACTCCGCCCCCATCTGGCGCAGGAAGGTCAGCTCGCGCTCATAGTAGAGCAGGAGATCATCCCGCACTCTGCTCTCCTTTGACCTGGTACTCGCCGCTGGCGAGCTCGAGGACGGTATCGAAGGAAATGAGCTCGGGAGCCGGATCCATCAGCAGCAGAGCCTCGATCTGAAAGCGGAGCTGACGGCCGTTGTTGGAACCGGCATCAATGAGATTCACCTTGACACCGCTCAAGCGTGGCTCAAATGCCGAGACGGTGTCCTCAAGCATGCGCAAGAGGCGGTTGCGATCACGCGTCGAGTTGGCACTGAGGTTGCTGACGTCCGGCAATCCGTAGCCGTACAGGGAACCCTCCAATCCGGGAAATGCTTCAGGCACGCCGCCGGCAATCTGGCGGGTGTTGAGCAGCCATTCGAGATCGCGGCGCAGAGCAGCCTTCAGTTGGCGGACCGATTGTGCCCGGGACTGCGGCGGATCAGCGCGCACGCCGGGTTCGAGATCGATGAGCCGCTCGATCACCGACTGCGAGACGGTTGCCTCTGTTTCCCGCCGCGCCATGGTTTATTTTGTGCAGGCCAACGCCTGCACGGGGTCGATACGGCAGATGCGGGCGTACAGCTTGCGCTTGACTTCCGGGTCGCCATTCAACTGATTCATGCAGCGGAACAGCAAGACCAGGGGATGGGCCAGCACTTCCGACGGCTCCCATTCTTCCAGCCTCCGCATCTCAATTTCGTCAGCCATCTCATTGAGGATGGGATAGGCAATGGCTTCGTGACCGGTGGACATGCAGATTTGAGCCAGTTGGATCTTGCGCTGAAAGCGCGCGCGGCCGGAGCGCTCATGCGTGATTTCGCGGCTCAGGATTTCGACAGCCTGCTGGACGTCGCCGGAGCGCGCCGCGCCCATGGCCAACTGAAAGGCATCCGGCGGCGCAGCTTCCCCACCGGCGCCGTTGGACTCCGCCGGCGTCATTCCGATGGCGGGGAGCGCGCCGAAGGCATCGGCGGACTTTGATGAAGTGGTGATCTCTTTGAGCCATGCCTGGGTTTCGGCGTTCGCTGTAGGCGTATCGTCGGCCAGCGTCCACTGCGGCAATTGCGGCAGGTCGGCCAGCAAGGAGCGCACCTCGGAGCGGATCGCATTGGCGATCGCTCCGTAGCCATATTCGTCGAGGGCCCTGACGGCGTAGCGTTGCAGATCGAGCCAGGCCCTTCCACACGGCAGGGCCATGGCGCTCTCGGCAACCTCGATGAGTTCGGCCCAGTTTCCTTCAACCGCCAGACGTTTCAGATCCTGCCGGAGGTGGGTGGCTGGGGGCGCGAGCAGCTCGAGGCCCGGCGAATCGCCGCCTGCGCGCAGTTCACCCCAGCGCAGCCCGCGCAGCATGAGATAGGGAGCCGGGCTGTAGGGATCTTCGCGACGCAGGTACTTGGCCACAACCGCGACCCGCGAGACGGCATCGTCTTTATCGGCCGGTTCTGCGCTAACCACCTGGCGCGGCCGCGCCGAAGCGCCTTCAGTGGTCCCGGCGGCGCCTTCCTCGGTAAGGGCCGCTTCAGTCGCAGCTCCAGGAGCGGACTCTTCATCCGGCTCGAGCTCGCGCTTTTTCTGCAGCAGGCTGTTGACGGTGGAGCGCACTTCCTCCAGCGCACCGCGCAACCCGCCGAATCCCGGCTTGACCTCACCGAACCTCGGCTCGCAGACGGCGCTGAGGGCTTCAATGGCCTCCAGGCAATCGTCGAGGCTTTTTTTGCTTTCGACGTAAAAAGCTTTCGGCGTGACCCTGAAAGCGTTGTCGAAATCGTCCCCGCTCACCTTACCTTCGGCGATGGCCTGTGCACGCGCCGCAGCCTTTTCGGCATTGTCGGCGACGTCGGCCTCATAGCCGACCTGCCGCGACTGCTTGAACTGAAACCAATCCAGCCCGCTACGGGTGATGGGCGCCTGATGCACGGCCTGGTCGAAACGGGAGCCTACCCAGTCGAGCGGGGCAGCGCGCATTTCGGCTTCACCGTCTTCTATTTCCGGATATAGGGTGTCCCAGAAGTTTTCGACGAGGCCGCGGAGGAGCTTCAATCCCTCGAGCAACCCGGGAAATCCTTCGGCGCGGAGCGCGGCTTCGGTGAGCCAAGCTGCAACTTGCAGGTCCTTACTCTTCGTCGCCAGGGTGTCGCCGGCGAGTTTAATGACTTGCCCCCAATCCGCGACTTTGCGTTCATACGCCCATTCGCCCTGCGGGGCGTCGTCGTCTTCGCGCCTCGCCTCTTTGATCTTGTCGTAAACAGGGTCGTAACGAAGACTTACGCCACTCGGGTTGTCGCCCGGGATGGGGTTGAGCAGATCGTCGCGCAGGGGCATGGGAGATTACGGAGCCGCTTGAGCGGCAGCGAACTCCAACTTGCGGATTTCGAGAATAGGAACGTCGTCTTCGTCCACGGTGAACATCTTCTGCCCGACCGGAACCGCGTTTCCCTGGCCGTCGTCCTGCCATTCGGTGGCGCGGCCGAGACGAATCTGATTGTCGGGATGTTTCCAGGAAAGGGGAGACAAAGTGGGCAACAGCACTTCGCCCAACTCCTTGCCTTTGAAGGCGGGCCCGGTGCGCACGATGGCGGGGGTCCACAGCAAGTCGCGCAACCGGGAGGGCGCCTGCAGTTCCACCGAGGCGATGTGGTGCAAGGGAATCCAAAGATAGTCGCCGGCGGCGAAAACTTCGAGCCGCGCGCCCAGCCGCGGGTCGGAGTCGGAGAAAAATTCAAACGGCTTGCCGTTCAGCGAGCCGGAGAGTGGTGCATCGGATTCCGGTTCTGTGACGGGATAGTCTTTCTTTTCGAAAATCGTCTGGCGAATGCGTTCAGCATGCAGAGCGGCCCGGTAAAGTAAGGCACCCATTTCGGCCGCGCGGCCATCCGCGGCGAGCACATCGAGCTGCTTTTCGGCGCGCTGGTAATCACCCGCGAAACACAGCAACTCAAACAAGAAAGTGCGGCGCCGTGCGTCGGCGGGATTCTCCCGCAACTCGGCACCCAGCGCCTGCACCGCCTCGTCGAGCCTTCCAGCCTGGAATAGCTCCTGCGCTTTCATCTAGGCCCAAATCTGCTGAATGCGTCCAAACTACTTCTTCTTCTGTCCGGCGACGTTGTAGCCGGCTTTGGTCGTGGGGCCAGCGCCACCGCTGGAGGTCTGTTCCTTATATTCGAAATCGATCTCCGCGAAGTTGATGGTGACACTGTCTATGGTTCCGTGGTGGTGCTCATTCCCGGTGGCAGCACCGCCGGAATTGAAGGAGGAGAAGGTGCAGGTCGTCATGGTAATAATCTGGTAGTCGAGCTGCGTTCCTCCCTGCTTCCGGATGGTGAGTACTGCTTTGGTGAAGTGGTCGCCGGCGGCGCAAGCAGCCAATATTTTCGGACTACACTTTTGCGAACTAAAAGTGCAGGCCATATCCGTAAAAGTCGATTTGCCATGCCCTAACCCGCCCGTACCACTAGCAGCAGTCCCTGCGTTGGAGACGCCGAACGCATGGGACAAACATACAATCTCGTTCTTGTGTTTGTCGTCTGGACTTTCCCCCGGAAAGCCATCAATCTTTAAAAACGCGTCAAATGCCATAAGGCAATTCCTCCTGATTCATCGAAATTTTGACAACCCCAAAATCTATTGCCTGGCCGACTTCGGCAATTCCGCAACCAGGCGCAGAGAAACCGAGAGTTCATCCAACTGAAAGTGCGGTCTGAGAAACGCCACCGCGCGATACACCCCGGGTTTACCGGGAACCTCACTGACCTCAATGGAAGCATCACGCAGCGGATGGCTGGCCTTCACGGACGCCGAGGCATTATCGTCCGACGTCACGTAATTCATGATCCACTGATTCAGGAACTTCTCGCAATCGGTGCGCGACATGAAGCTGCCGATCTTATCGCGCATCATGGCTTTCAGATAATGCGCGAAGCGGGAGACGGCCAGGATGTAAGGCAGTTGCGCCGAAAGGCGAGCGTTGGCGTTAGCGGCTTCCTTATCGTACAGCTTGGGCTTCTGGCACGACTGCACGCTGAAGAATGCGGCGAAGTCCGTTCCTTTACAGTGAACCACCGGCGCGAAGCCCTGATCCGCCAGTTCTTTCTCACGCCGGTCACTGATTTGCACTTCGGTAGGGCACTTGAGGGCAATGTCGCCCTCGTCGGTGCGGAAGTTGTGCGTAGGAAGGCCTTCCACCAGACCGCCGCCTTCCACACCGCGGATGGAGGCGCACCAGCCGAATTGAGCGAACGACTGAGTCAGCCGCGCGCCCAAGGCCCAAGCGGCATTACCCCACAGATACTTGGAGTGATCGGTGCCATCAACGCCTTCTTCGTAGTTAAAGCCGTCCACCTGGACATTGTCTTTGCCGTAGGGCAGGCGCATGAGGATATGCGGAAGGCACATGGCAACGTAGCGCGAATCCTCGGATTGACGGAAAGACTTCCACTTGGCGTACTCAGTCGTATCGAAGATCTTGGCGATGTCGCGCGGCGCGTCCAGGGAGGTGTAATTCTCCATGTTGAACATCTCAGGAGAAGCTCCGGTCATGAAGGGAGCGTGTGCTGCCGACGCTACGTTGGAGATTTTCTCGATCAACTCGAGGTCTTCCGGGCCCTTGCCGAATTCGTAATTGCCGAGCAGGGCGCCAAAAGGCGCGCCGCCGAAAACGCCGAATTCCTCCTCATAGACCTTCTTGAATAACGCGCTCTGGTCGAATTCCGGCGCACGCTGCAGATCGCGCAGCATCTCTCTCTTGCTGCAGTTGAGGATCTTGATTTTCAGCATGTCGCTGGTTTCGCTCTGATCAAGCATGTACTTCAACCCGCGCCACGAGCCTTCGAGCTTCTGGAACTCGGGATGGTGCAGAACTTCGTTTAACTGGATGGAGAGCAGGTGATCGATCTGCGCGATGCGCGCGTTGATCATCGATTCGGTGTCGCGCGAGACCGTCATCTCGCCTTGCAACACCTGGCTCACAAATTCTTTGACCAGATTCTTGCCGCGTTCCCGCGCGGCCGGATCCTTGCCCAGACGCCCCTGCTCGACGATTTGATCCAGCAGACCGCCGCCCGCCTGTTTTTCGACAGTTTGCGCCGCAACCGCTGATTTTTCCTTCTCAGGCATTGGTCTCTCCCTCGGGCTTCACTTCTTCCTTGAGCTTGCCCAGTTTCTCCGTGTTGCTGATGGCGTCCTGTAGCAGCTCGTCGAGTTTGTCGTTGCCTTGCAGGCTGCCGCGGAGGTCGGAGAGCTTGGTGCGCAGCTCCAGCAGTTCCCGCAGGGGCTTGACTTGACGAGCCACCTGCTCCGGCTCGAAGTCCTGGAGGCTCCTGAAATTCAGGTCCACCTTCAGCTGGCCGGCGTTGGGATCGTCGCTGAGCTTGTTCTCGACCGAAAACGCCACGTGGGGCTTCATGCCCGCGAGGACGCTGTCGAAGTTGTCGGGGTTCACCTCGACGAACTTTCTGTCTTTTAACCGTGCCATAGCTTCCGTAGGCTGGCCGGTGAAATCCCCCAGAACCCCCATGACAAACGGCAACTCCTTTAATTCGATGGCGCCGCCGACCTCGACGTCATAGGTGATATGCACGCGTGGCGAACGCACGCGATCGAGTTTATGTTGTGTGCTTTGTCTTGCCATTCTGCAACTCCTCCTTCCCCATTAGACCGGGGCTGGTTATTCCGTATCCAGGCATCCGGCGCTCCCAGTCTAGTTGAAACCGGTACCGCCGACCTCTCAGCAGGAAATGCCGACAATGACGGGAGCCGAGCCGAAGCAGGCGCCTGACGCGGGAATGGAGCGGGTAGGCTTGGGCCGCGTCCGGGAAAGCGCACGGCACCCCTTTGAAAACCACACCCCTCCGCCGCGCTGTCACTAACCGTGACCCTGCGATTCTCCCTGTCACGATCGAAAACAAGACTAGCACCACACCCAGGGAATGACAAGTCCTCAAACGGCTTATGGGCAGGGCCTTAAGTACGGGGCACGTACCCGGCGCGGCCAGCGTTCGCCGCCTCCGTTTCCCGATATCTGCCCGAACCGAGTGATTCCTCATCCCAATACGCCGGGCGTTGGGGGCAATCGGCCTACCAAAGCTGCCGGGGCGCTGCTGTTGTGCCGCCCGCTCGACGCAATTCCCTCAGCTAGACCAAGATAGGCGGAAAGAGCGGACCGGAAAGGCGCAGAAAAATTCGGGGTCTGCGGGTTGGAAAGCTATCTTTCCGGATAGCCGGCTAGCTGAGTGGATAGTGACGGGACCCGGCCGCGCGTGTCACAGCCATCCTTCGTTCGCTCCAACCGGTGAGACACGCGAATCACCCAAAATTTGCGGCCTCGTGTGAGAATTCGCTAGATTGGGATCGGAGGAATGGCCGAGTGGTCGAAGGCGGCGGTCTTGAAAACCGTTAGCGGGGTAACTCGCTCGGGGGTTCGAATCCCTCTTCCTCCGCCAGTTTGAGTCCGCCAGGCCTCCACGCACATCTTTATGGGGGTGAGGAGGGATTTGGAAGTGCCCGACCCGTCCCGTCCCATTCGTATCGTGGTCATCACCGGTAGCGCCCGGCGGGGCAATTACACCGGCATGGCGGCAGGTATTGTCGCCGATGAATTGCAGAAGCATCCTGAGGTGTCGGTAGAAGTGATTGATCCGGTAGCCTTGCACCTACCGTTCCCGGGGACTGATCCGAACTCTCCGGGCACCAAGCACTTGCAGGAGGCGGTGAGCTCGGCCGCGGGGGTGGTGCTGGTGACGCCCGAATATCACGGCAGTTTCAGCAGCGTCATGAAGCTGGTGATCGAGAATCTCGGATTTCCGTCCGTGTTGGCGGGCAAGCCGGTGCAGTTGGTGGGCGTGGCGGCGGGCGAGATCGGAGCTATCAAATCGCTGGAGCAATTGCGCAGCGTGGTCGCCCACATCGGAGGTATAGTTCTGCCGCTCCCGATCTCCATTGCGAATGTCCAGAAGGCCTTTGCTCCCGACGGCGCAGTTCTCCACCCGGATGCGGAAAAAAAGCTGCGCCGGGCCAGCGCCAATCTGACCGGCTACATCGAAAAGCACATATGCCCGGCCATCACCCTGGAGCGGTTGCTTCGGGAGGGGTCCGAACGGGTGGACACGGCTGCCCGGTAAAGGGACAGCGCTAATCCTTGCTCAGGATCTTGGCGCCCAGCGCTCCGCCGGCGGCACAGAAGATCATCATCATGAGGAACGTCAGGGCCAGGGATTGGACCACTTCCGCGGGGTTTTGCAGGTGCTTGACGGCCTCATCCAGGGTCTTCTGATCGATTGCGAAGTCATGGAGTTGACCCCTGACTGCCTCCAGACCGCCGGCCCGATCCAGGGCTGCCATGAAGACCGCGAACAGAAGCGATAGCAATATGCAGCTCAACACGCCGGTAATCCAGCCCATGTGAGCGCCTCCCCGAACGGTCAACTGCTGGCCGGTCCGGCGTTTGTAGATCCAGACCGAAAAATAACCGGCGCCCAGCCCCCACACTACGAAGGCATAGTTAACCCCGGGAATCATCATGATGAGGCATAGCAGCGCCGCAGCCAGAAGTCCGACGCGAAGTGCGACAGGATTGCGGAAGCTGACTGGAAGCACGGGAACGGCGGGTGCTGCGGCCGCCGGAACGGGAGTTGCCGGCGTCTCGGCGGGGGCCGTCTCCAGTGGTTCTTCGCGCTGCGGCTTGCCACATTTATGGCAAAACCGCGCGTCGGGTGGCAGCTCTGCGCCGCAAGTACAGAATTCAGGCATTAAATGAACGAGCGCCTACTCGTTCAGTTTGACGCAGGCTCTCCCACCGAGGCAAGTACGATGTGGGTTTTGCCGTGCTCCTCATTGATGGCGACGATACGCTTGTAGCCGTCCTCGGTGTATTCCATGTGCACGCTGCCGTTGAACCTTTTGGTGATCATCCAGTGCGGCAGCTCGTGGTGATAGAACTCTTTCACCTTGTCGAGGGAATCATCCGTGGTGTACTTCGCCGCTAGAATGCTGAACTCCTTGTGGGCGGAGTCGAAGCTGAAATCGATACTGGCCGCATGGCTGTCATCGTCCTGTCGTATGGCGTTGGGATAGATGGGAACGCCGATTACCTTGGGGTCGAGCCTCCTGTGCTCCTGTACACGCATCGAGCCGATGGGGGTTTCCACCTTGACGGTGTCGCCTTTCGCGCCTTTGATTTTCTCGACGTGAATGTTGTCGGCTACATACATTCCGACCAGAAAGACACCCACTACGGCGAGGGCCGCCAGGATGAGGAATGCGGTGAGGACCCCGGCCAAGGCTCCTCCCCGCTCACAGCGGTTGCGTTTCATAACACTTGCCTTCCTGACACTGTACGAATCGGGGACGGGAAAAGTTCCAGGACCATTTTATCTGAATTGGCGGCGGGCCGTCTACCGGAACCGTACCTTTACATCGGGCTTGTTCTCGAGATGCACGGTGTCGATAAACCGCACTGTCGCCGGGGTTAGCGTCATCACGATCGACTGCGTGCGCGTGCCATCGCCGAAGAATCGCACGCCCTTGAGCAGGTTGCCGTCGGTCACGCCGCTGGCCGCAAAAACGATGTGATGGCCGGGCGCGAGCTCGTGAGTCGTGTAAATGCGCTTGATGTCATGGATGCCCATGGCCGCCATGCGTTCGCGTTGCTCATCGTCTTTGACTACCAACCGGCCGAGGATCTCGCCATTGAGGCAGCGCAGCGCGGCCGCCGTTAACACTCCCTCCGGCGCGCCACCTGAACCCATCACCGCCTGTACCCCCGTGCCAGCCACCGCCGCCGCAATGCCGGCCGAGAGGTCGCCGTCGCCGATCAGGCGAATGCGCGCCCCTGCTTCGCGAATATCGGCGATGAGCTTGTTGTGGCGCGGCCGATCGAGCACCACCACCACCAGATCGTCCACCCCGCGCTGCAACCGCCGGGCAATGGCTTTCAGGTTGTGTTTAACGGGGGCCTCCAGATCCACCGCACCTTTGGCTGCCGGGCCGACAATGATCTTCTCCATGTAGCAGTCAGGTGCGTGCAGCAGCCCGCCGCGCTCCGACGCCGCCAGCACCGTGATTGCACCGCCGGCACCCGTGGCGCAGAGATTGGTGCCTTCCAGCGGATCGACCGCGATATCCACTGTGAGCGCCTCGTTGGGACTCTTGGCGCTTCCGACCTTTTCGCCGATGTACAGCATGGGCGCAGAGTCGCGCTCACCCTCACCGATCACGATCGTTCCCTCGATGGGGATGGTGTCGAGGCAGCGCCGCATGCTTTCGACTGCGGCCTTGTCGGCCGTATGCGGGTCCCCCATTCCCATGGTGCGCGCCGATGCGATGGCCGCGTCTTCAACTACGCGCAAGACTTCCAGTGAAAGGTCAAACATCCCCGTAAGCTCTTCCTGGACGATAACACAACTGTCGTTACGAACATGTTAGAGTCTCTTCCTCATGGATCCCATCGTGCTTCTGATACTGGGGGACCCGGCCGAGCCCCAACTCGCGCTGCTCAATGAGTTGCGCGGTGCCGCCATGATTACAATCGCCAACACACCCGCAGCTTGCGAGAGCGCCGCACCTCAGGCGGAAGTCCTTCTCAACTGGCGGTCCGGCGCCGACCTGCTGGAGCAAATCTGGCCGATGGTTCAGAGGGTGCGATGGGTGCATACGCGATCGGCCGGACTCGATGGCCTGCTTTTTCCGGCGCTAATGGAAAGCGCGGTGACGCTGACGAATGCACGTGGAGTGTTCAGCGAGATTCTGGGCGAATTCGCTATCGGTGCGGTCCTCTTTTTCGCGAAGGGTTTCCACCGCTTGGTGCTTAGCCAGATGGCCGGCAAGTGGGACCCGTTCGACGTAATCGAAATCCGCGGCCAGACGCTGGGCCTTGTGGGTTACGGCGATATTGGCCGTGCGGTAGCAAATCGGGCTCATGCGTTTGGGATGAAGGTCGTGGCGTTGCGCCGCAGGCCGGAGCTTACAGGCACCGATCCATACGTCTCCCAAGTGTTCGCTCCCGAGCGCAAGCATGAAATACTGGCCCGATCGGATTACGTGGTGGTAGTGACGCCTTTGACGCCCGAAACACGCGGCATGATCGCGGCACCCGAGCTTGCGGCGATGAAGCGGTCAGCGGTGCTGATCAATATTGCGCGCGGGCCGGTAGTGGATGAGACGGCCCTAGTCGGCGCACTGCGTGAGCGGCGAATTCGCGGCGCGGCGCTGGATGTCTTCGATATCGAACCGCTTCCGGCCGGGCATCCTTTTTACACGCTCGATAACGTCCTGCTTTCACCTCATTCGGCTGACCAGACACCCGACTGGAAGGAACGGACCATGCGCTTATTTTTGGAAAACTTCCGCCGGTACCGCAGCGGCGAACCGCTTCTTAATGTGGTAAACAAGAAGCTCGGTTATTGATATGCGATTCCTGCTCGTTCCCCTCCTGCTGACTGCCGCGGCAGGCCAGACATACCAGCCTTCCGCGGACAATCTGAAGGCGCGCGAATGGTTTCAAAACGCGCGCTTCGGCATGTTCATTCACTGGGGCGTGTACAGCGTGCTGGGCGATGGCGAATGGGTCATGAACAATCGCAAGATGACCGTAGCCGAGTATGAGAAGCTGGCGCCTCAGTTCGATCCCACCGCATACAACCCAACCGAATGGGTAGCGCTCGCCAAGGCGGCGGGAATGAAGTACATCACCATCACCAGCAAGCACCACGACGGCTTCGCCATGTTTGGCACCAGGCAGAATCACTGGAACATCGTCGATGCCACGCCATATAAGAAAGATGTTCTGAAAATGCTGGCCGACGAGTGCCACCGGCAGGGAATCAAGCTGTTCTTTTACCATTCTGAGCTGGATTGGCACAACCCCGACTACTATCCGCGCGGCCGTACGGGACAAACGGCAGGAAGGCCGGACAGCGGCGATTGGAATCGCTATCTCGAGTTCATGGACAACCAGCTCCGCGAACTGCTCACCGGATACGGTGAAATCGCCGGCATCTGGTTCGACGGCTGGTGGGATAAACCGGATGCCGACTGGCATCTGGATCGCACCTACGGGCTCATCCACAGCCTCCAGCCGGCCGCCCTCATCGGCAACAATCATCATCACCTTCCTTTTCCTGGTGAGGATTTTCAGATGTTCGAGAAGGATCTGCCAGGGCACAAAACAGCGGACTTCAACGCCACGTCTGAAGTGGGACAGCTACCGCTCGAGACTTGTGACACCATCAACAACGCCTGGGGCTACAACAAGAATGACCAGCACTTCAAGAGCACCGCGCAACTCATCCGTTACTTGGCACGCGCCGCTGGTTACAACGCCAATTTTCTGCTGAATGTGGGACCGAGGCCGGACGGAACCATCCAGCCTGAGTTCGTCGAACGATTGCGCGGGATGGGACAGTGGCTGAACCGCAATGGGGAATCGATTTACGGCACGCGCGGCGGACCCATAGCGCCAACATCCTGGGGTGCAACGACTCAGCGGCCCGGCAAGATCTACGTCCACGTGATGGACTACGACGGCGATCTGCTGGCCCTTTCGAAGTTGCCCGCAGTCAAAAACGCCAGGGCACTGGCCTCCGGCGATCCGGTCGAAATGACTCCTGTCACGGGCGGTATCGTGCTGCACCTGCCCCAGGCGCGCGATGAAGCGGATACGGTAATCGTGCTCGAAACCGTGCAGTAACTCATGGTTCGCCGGTGACACCCCCGACTGCCGCCTCAATTGCCGACGTATCGCGCGTAGAAGCTGCGCGCCACGCCGGGGTCGGTTGTGCCCTTGATGATGGCCCGCCCATCGGGAAAGACAGTCATTTCGAGCGGGGGATGCGAGAAGCGCAAGGCAAAGTCGTTCGATCGCACTTCACCGAGAGCAGCCAGCCGCTGCTTCAGCTCTTTCAGATCCAAAGGATGCGCCTCCATGTGGATCTGCACGGCGTTGCGCCCGCACAGGCTGATGGGTGCGCGCATCCGGCCCTTCAGATAAGCGAAATCGTGCTGCGCGCACGCTGGGCAATCGGGGTCCGGAGCCGGTTGGCGCGACTGCCGGATGCCGCCCTCCCATACATCCAGCGTGGTAATGCGAGGAATTACACAATCGGCCCGGCCGGATAAAATTTTCACTGCGTCGGCCACCTGCAACGCGCCAATCGCTGTGGTGATCGCATTCAACACGCCGGCTGTGTCGCAGGTGGGTTGTGCGCCCGCGGGCGGCTCGGGATAGACGCAGCGGAAGCACGCTGTGCGCCCCGGGACCACCGGCATCTCAATGCCGTAGCTGGCCACCGCGGCTCCGTAGATCCATGGCACGCCCCGGCTCACCGCCACATCGTTGATGAGAAAACGGGTCTCGAAGTTGTCGGTTCCGTCCAGAATCACGCCAGCCCCGGCGAGCAGCTCCTCCGCATTCGCCGGAGTGAGATCGGCCGTCACGCCGCGGACTTCAATTGCGGAATTGATCCGTTGCAAGCGTCTGGCCGCCGCCACCGCCTTGGGAATGGCATCGGCAGCGTCACTTTCCTCAAACAGAAACTGCCGCTGCAGATTGCTTGTATCAACGAAATCGCGATCGATGATCGTGATCCGCCCCACACCCGCCCGCGTCAAAGCCATGGCGTGGACGCAGCCCAAAGCTCCACACCCTACAATTGCCGCGTGCGCAGATAACAGATTTTCCTGTCCCCGCTCACCAATCGCGGGGAACAGAATCTGGCGCGAGTACCGTTCTCTATCGCCAGACGTCATCCTACCCGATGGTAACAAACTTGCTTCCGAAGCCGTTATCATGAGCATGGTGTGGGCTCGATGCGCGCGTTTTCTCGTGATGCCGCTTTTGATATGGACCATACCATCTATTCCGCTTTGGCCGCGGGCGGAATCGTTTGAAGGCAAGCCGGTCGTCGCAATTCAATTTAGCCCCAGCCCACAGCCTCTGGCCGCCTCGGACCTGCGCCGCGCCGTCACGTTGAAGCAGGGCACGCCGCTGCGCGCCGCCGACGTCCGCAAGTCCATCGAGAACCTGTTTGCATCGGGCCGCTACGCAGATATTCAGGTCGATGCCAAACTGCAGGGCGCGGGCGTTGTCGTCACCTTCATTACGAAGAACAGCTGGTTCGTTGGCCGTGTTGCGGTGCTGGGCAAGGTTTCCGAGCCTCCCAGTCGCGCCCAGATGGCCAGTGCGTCACGTCTCAACCTGGGCGAGCCGTTCCACGACGCTAGCCTGCCGCAGGCTCAGGCCGGTGTCCACGCGCTCCTGGTGGCCGACGGCTACTACGAAACTCAGATCAAGTCCCGCATTGATTATGATCCGCGAACCCAGCAGGCACACGTCACATTCATCGTTGCGAGTGGCCCGCGCGCGAAATATCGTACGCCGGTGTTGCTCGGCCAGCTTCAGATGTCTGTGAGCAAAATCCTCGCGGCTACCAAATGGAAGCGCCGGTGGGTCGGAGGCTGGCGTCCCGTCGAGCAGACGCGCACGCTCCAGGCGCTGGACAAAGTCCGCAAGAAGTATGAAAAACAAGAGCGCCTCATGGCCGGTGTTGAGCTTGCTTCTATGGATTATGACCGCGATACGCAACGCGTAACACCCACCCTCCACATCGACGCCGGCCCGATTGTAGACGTCAAGCCCGTCGGCGCCAAAGTTTCCGCGAAAACGATGCGGGAAAATGTCCCGGTATACGAAGAGCACGCCGTTGATCGCGACCTGCTGATCGAGGGCCAACGCAATTTGCAGGACGCCTTTCAGGCTGCGGGCTATTTCGAGGCCGAGGTTGAATTCAAGCAGCAACGGCTTCAGAACGGCCGGGAGGAAATCGACTACCTCATCAACCTCGGGCGCCGCCACCGGTTTGTCAGCCTCCAAATCCAGGGCAATCATTATTTCAGCACCAGCGTTATGCGCGAGCGCATGCTGATGACACCAAGGTCCTGGCAGATGCGGCACGGCCGCTATAGTGAAGCCCTGCGCCGCAGAGACGAGGAAAGCATCGCTGAGGTTTACACCCAGAATGGCTTCCGTGATGTTCAGGTCACTTCCAAAGTCGTGGATGACTACCAGGGCCGCGTTGGCGATCTTGCCGTCTTTATTCTCATTAACGAAGGCGCGCAGTGGTTTGTTTCCAAACTTCAAGTAGTGGGCATCCAGCAATTGGATGCCAAGACTATTCTCTCGACTCTCAGTTCCATCGAAGGGGAGCCATTCAGCGAGTTCAGCGTTGCCGAGGACCGGGACACAATCCTCGCCGCCTATTACACCAGCGGATTTCCCAATGCCAACTTTGCCTGGAGTGTTGCTCCGGGTTTGCAGCCACACCATGTCGAATTGCGCTTTGTGATCACCGAGGGCACCCGCCAATTCGTGCGCGATGTCATCGTGGAGGGACTGGAGCACACGCGGGCTTCACTGGTCGACAGGAACCTCTTGCTTGCTGCCGGCGATCCGCTTTCCCCTATCCGCATGGCCGACACTCAGCGCCGCCTGTATGACCTCGGAATTTTCTCCCAGGTGGATATGGCGATTCAGGACCCTGAAGGCGACGCCCAGGAGAAGTACGTGATTTACGATGTGGACGAAGCACACCGCTGGCGCCTCGATGGTGGTTTGGGCGCGGAGATCGCGCGCATTGGAGCGAGTGAGACCAGTCTCGACTCTCCGGCCGGCGCCACTGGATTCAGCCCGCGGGTCACGTTCGATATAACGCGGCTGAATTTCCTCGGCCTCGGCCATACCATCAGTTTACAAACGCAGGTTTCCACCATTGAGCAGCGCGCTCTTCTCAGTTACTTCGCGCCCAGGGTCCGCAATCACGACAATCTCGACCTCACATTCACTCTGCTCTACGACGACACGCACGGCGTCAATACTTTTGCCGCCAAGCGTGAGGAAGGGGCGGTCCAGCTCGCGCAGAAGCTGTCCAAGCCGTCCACGCTCCTCTACCGGTTCAGCTATCGCCGCGTCAGCGTATCCGATTTGAAGATCTCGCCTGATCTGGTCCCGCTCCTCTCGCAACCGGTGAGGGTTGGGATCACCTCCGTGAACTACATTCAAGACCGTCGTGATGATCCCGTAGACCCGCACAAAGGTATCTACAACACCGTGGATATCGGGCTCGCTTCGAAAATCTTTGGCTCGCAGGTCAATTTCGTCCGTGGACTGGCCCGCAACGCCACCTACCATCGCCTCGGCAAGAAGCTCGTGCTGGCACGTCAGTTGACCTTCGGCGACATCATTCCTTATGACTACGAACCACGGTATTCCAGTGCTGAGGAAGCGGTTCCCTTTCCCGAGCGCTTCTTTGGTGGCGGCAGTACTTCGCTTCGTGCCTTTCCCGAAAATCAGGCCGGACCCAGAGATTTAGAAACCGGTTTTCCCATCGGCGGCAATGCGTTGCTGTTCAACAACACCGAATTGCGCTTTCCGCTTTTCGGGGAAAGCGTCGGCGGAGTCCTCTTCCATGACGCCGGCAACATTTATTCCAGCCTCGACAATATCTCGTTTCGCGTTCACCAGGAAAATCTCCAGGACTTCGACTACATGGTGCATGCCGTCGGCTTTGGCATTCGCTACCACACACCCATCGGGCCGGTGCGTGTCGATCTGGCCTACAGCCTGAATGCGCCGAGCTTTTTCGGATGTAGTGGGAGCATCGACGACCTCGTTAGTTGCGGAAACAATCCCGCCCTGCGGACCAACCATAACGTCGGCCATTTCCAGTTTTTCTTCTCGATCGGGCAGGCCTTTTGATGATCGCTCGCTTCGTCATTCTCGTCCTTCTCATGGCCGCCTCGCGCGCAGAGATCATCGACCGTATTGCCGTGACCGTGGATAATCGGGTGATCACAGCCAGTCAAATCACATTGGAAATCCGTCTGACCGCATTCTTGGATGGCAACAAGCTGGACTTCAGTCTCGCTGCCCGGCGGAATGCTGCCAACCGCCTCATCGAGCAGATGCTGATTCGCCGCGAAATGGAGGTCGGCCGGTATTCGGCTCCCTCCCCCGGCGATGTAGAGCCCATGTTGAAAGCAGTACAGGAGCAGCGGTTTCCCCATGCCGGGGACTATCCTCAGGCATTGGCGCAGTACGGCATCACCGAAGAGGAATTGAAGGCTCACCTGCTGTGGCAGCTGACTCTGTTGCGCTTTCTCGATGTCCGCTTCCGGCCCGGCGTGGAAGTGACCGATGCGCAGATTCAGTCCTACTATGACAAGAATCGTGCAAACCTGGAAGCCGGGGCCGGCGGTTCCAGAAATCCCACCCTCGATGACCTCCGCGACCAGATTCGCCGTATCCTGACGGAAGAGGGCGTTGACCAGCAAATGGACGCGTGGCTGGCTGAGGCGCGTAAGCGTTCGCGCATCGAATTTCACGAGGAGGCGTTTCAATGAGCCGCCCGGTCCGGTGGACGCTCATTTTCGGCAGCTCGATTCTCGCGCTGGTCACTCTGGCGTTCGCCATCGCTGTTTTCGTCGCGCAAAGTTCCTGGCTGCGGGAACAGGTGCGCCAGCGCATTGTCGCTGAGGCGGAAAAGGCCACCGGGGGACGCGTCGAGATCGATTCGTTCCAACTCGACTGGCGCACTCTTACCGCTCAGGTGAATAACTTCGTCATCCACGGCTCTGAACCGGCTGGTTCCTCCCCGTTGCTGCGCGTGCGCTCCATCACGATCAAGCTGAAGGTCATTTCGTTTCTCAAGAAGACCGTCGACGTCGAATCCGTCGATGCCGCGGAGCCCCAGGTGCATCTGATTGTCCATCCCGATGGAACCACCAATGTTCCGCAACCCGATGTTCCCATCTCGAGCAAGCACCCGGTTGCGGTCATTCTCGATCTCGCCATTGGCCGCTTTCGGATGCGGGACGGCGAGTTTCAGGTCAATTCCCGGCGCATGCCCTGGAACGCAGCGGGCGAGAATTTCCGCGCGCAGTTCGTCTACGACCATGCCGCGCCCAGTTACCATGGCGACCTCTCCATTCAGCCGCTGCACTTCATTGCCAGCAAGGACCTGCCCGTAGATATGGCCGTGAACGTCTCTTTGGCACTTGAGAGGAACAAGCTGATCATTTCCGCCGCCCATCTCGAGACCGCCCGGTCGCGCGCCGAGCTTTCCGGCGCCATCGATGGTTTCTCCTCGCCTGAGTACCGTCTTCAGTACATTGCCCGCGTCTCTCTTGACGAACTGCTGCGCACGCTGCGCTTCCGTGCGCACCCGGAGGGAATTCTGCAGGTCACCGGCAACGCGTCCTTCCGTGATTTTGCCCACTACTTTCTTGCCGGCCGGCTCTCTGGCGATGCCCTCGCGTTCGGCCACGGAAAAATACAGGTGCATGCAGTGCGAGCGGAATCCGACTTCCGCGTGGACCCCGAGAAAATCGATTTCAGCCGTGTGCACCTGGCGATCCTCGACGGCAGCTTTAACGGTCACGCCCGCATCGAACAGCTCGATCGCATCCGCGTCGAGGGTGAAGCCAACCAGTTTGACCTCCAGCGCATTGCACAATCGTTTTCGCTCGGGCCGCTCCCTTGGGATGGCGTGCTATCGGGACCCGTGGACATCACCGGTTTGATCAGCGAGCTCAATCAAGGCCGGTTCACCGCCCACGGCCAGCTCGTAATCTCTCCAGCCTCCGGCCATGCACCCGTCCGTGGCGCCGTCGATGCGACCTACGACGGCTACCGCGATTCCGTGGATCTCGGCCGCTCCCTGCTCCAGCTTCCATCCACGCGACTCGACTTCGCGGGGACTCTGGGACGCCAGTTGCGCATCCGTCTGCAATCGACCGATCTCGACGACCTGCTTCCCGCACTAAAAATTGTGTCCAGCTCTTCCACGCCTGCTTTACCGGTTCACCTCACCAATGGTTCTGCGCGATTTGACGGCACAGTGACAGGTCCGCTTGCCTCTCCTCAAATCGCCGGCCATGCGATGCTGCAGAGCTTCATCTATTCTCGTGAGAAATTTGATTCTTTCGCCGCCGATGTGGCGGCCCGTGATTCCAGTTTGCGCTTGGAGAATGGCGTGTTGTCCCGCGGCAGCCTGCGCGCTCAGTTCGCAGGCACGGTCAGCTTGCACCGTTGGCAGCCGGACACCACCAGCCAGATCTCAGCCAATGCGTCTTTCCATGGCGCGGACCTCCAGGATTGGCTGTCACTCGCCGGAAGACCCGGCCTTCCGATTTCCGGATCACTCTCCGGTTCGGTGCAGATGACCGGTTCGCTTGATGCTCCGCATCTTGCCGCCGGCGCCGTCATCAGCCGAGGCTCACTTTACGGCGAGCCTTTTGACCGCCTCACCACCCGGGTCAGTTATGAAAACAACACTGCCACGCTCTCTAACGGGGAGTTGGCCGCTGGCGGAAAACAACTGACGTTTGGCGCGACCTACGCGCACGCGCCGCGCGACTTCGAAAACGGCACCCTGTCGTTCCAGGTTGCCAGCAACCATATGCCGCTCGATCAGATTCAGATGGCGCGGCAACATCAGTTCCAGCTTGGCGGAAGCATCCAGCTTACGGCACAGGGCTCAGCCCAAATCGCTATTTCTCCTAACAGCAGCCCATTTCGACTCACAGCCTTGACCGCCGATGTCGAGGGTCAGGGCATTCTGGTGGAGGGCAGGCCGGTCGGCGCCGTGCACCTGACCGCCACGACCAGCGGACCCGAACTCACGGCGCAAATGCAATCGGCGGTGGCGAACTCCGTCATTCATGCCGATGGCCGATGGCAGCTAGCGGACGATTATCCCGGCTCCGTTCAGCTCAGCTTCACCAGGCTCGATCTCGCCTCCCTCGAGTCCTGGCTGCGGTTGCCGGCCTCCTCATTCCAGGCTGCAGGTTCGCTCGAAGGCAAAGCAACTGTCTCCGGTCCGGCTCTCCGCCCCGATGCCTGGACGGGAACATTGGAAATCCCAAGACTCGAGATCAGTCCACTGCCGGCCGACGTCCCGGGCGGCGATACCGAAAAATTTGCTCTCCGGAACCAAGGTCCGGTTCGCCTGGGCTTTGCGAACTCAATCGTACGTGTGGAGACTGCGCGCCTCACTGGCCAGGCTACCGACGTCACCCTCACCGGAGATGTTTCGTTACGCGACAAGAATCCGCTCGACCTCCGTTTGAACGGCAGTGTCGATCTGGCAACTCTTCGCGACTTCAACAGCGACTTGATCGCCTCCGGCAAAGTCAACGCCAACGCCGACATTCGCGGGCCTCTGACCCAACCCGTTGTCGTCGGGCGCGTGGAACTTCAGAATGCCAGTTTGTACCTGACAACGCTCCCCATGGGCCTCACCAACGCCAATGGAGCAATCCTGTTCACCGGCGACCGCGCTACCTTGCAGAAAATCACCGCCCAAACCGGTGGAGGGCAAGTGACCCTCACGGGATTCGTTGTGCGCAGTGGCGACGTGGCCGACATGCGCATCGAACTCCTTGCCGATCACGTACGCCTGCGCTACCCCGAGGGTGTCAGCACCCTCGCCGATGCCCACCTCACCTGGACGGGCACATCGCTACGCAGCCTGGTGTCGGGCACCGTCACCATCCTCCGCACAGGCTTTACCCCGCGCACCGATTTCGCCTCCATTCTTGCCAGTTCCGATCAGCCCGCTCGCGTACCCGCCACGCAGACCGGATTCCTGGGTGGCATGAATTTCGATATACAGGTTGAAACCGCCTCCGGTGTCACCGTGCAATCCGAAATCGCCCAGCAAATTCAGGCAGAAGCCAGCCTTCGGCTGCGAGGTACACTCGCCAGTCCTGCGCTGCTGGGTCGCATTAACATAACCCAGGGTCAGTTAACTTTCTTTGGAAGTCAATACACCATCGGACAAGGGACTATCTCGTTCCTCAATCCCGTCAAGATAGAACCCATCGTGAACCTGGACCTGCAAACCAAGGCGCGCGGCGTCGATGTTACCATTACCATCTCCGGCCCTGTGAATAAGTTGAGTGTGACTTATAGGTCGGATCCGCCGCTACAATTTGCTGATATCGTCGCGCTGTTAGCTACCGGACGCGCCCCTACTTCCGATCCTGCCCTGGCGGCTCGAGAAACGGGTGCCGCCCAAAGCTGGCAGCAGATGGGCGCTTCGGCGCTTGTTGGGCAAGCCCTGGAAAGTCCTGACTCAGGGCGCCTCGAGCGCTTCTTCGGAGTCAGCCGGATTAAAATCGACCCCACACTGACTGGCATTACAGACCCTCAGGCCAGGCTATCTATTGAGCAGCCAGTGACGCCAGATATTACTTTCACTTATATAACTTATCTAAATCAGAGTAACCCGCAAGTAGTACAAGTGGAGTGGGCACTGAATAAGCAGCTGTCCTTAGTTGCCATCCGTGATCAGAACGGTATGTTCGGCATGGACTTCTTTTACAAGAAACGCTTTAAGTAAGTCGTAAGTCACTTCTTCTGGCACTTAGGACAAAAATGCGTCCCGCGCTGCGCCACCAGAATACGCCGGATGGGTGCACCGCACCGCGGGCAGGGCTCCCCAGTCTTTTGATAAACGTTGTGTCGCACCTGGAAGCTGCCCTGTCGCCCGTCCACATCTACGTAATCTGAAATCGACGATCCACCCGCCGCAATCGCTTCCGCAAGTACCTCGCGAATCGCCGCGTGCAGTTTCCTGATTCGTTCTCCCTTCAGCCGCGCCGCCGTCGCCAGCGGATGAATCCCCGCCCGGAACAGAGCTTCATCGGCGTAGATATTGCCAATGCCGCGAAGGAACTTCTGATTGAGCAGCAGCGCCTTCATCTTCGTTTTCCGGCGGTGCAGCCGCTCCGCGAATTCGCCAAGCGTAACTTCCAGCGGCTCCGGCCCAAGTGCTTGCACGCGCGCCGGCAGGCCGCTACTTAATTCGAGTCTCCCGAATTGGCGGCTGTCATCATAAAGCAGCGTCCCCCGATCGAGCGTCAAAATCGCGTGCGTGTGCTTCCCCGGTGCGCCGTTCAGCAGCAGTTTTCCTGTCATCCCCAGATGCACGATGAACGATCGCTCGCCATCCAGCTCAATCTCGATGAACTTCCCATGCCGCCTCACGCCCCGCACCCTGCGCCCCGCCAGCCCCGCCGCCGTTGCCTCGGGATCACCCCGCAGAACGCGTAGACCGTGGAACTCCGCACTCATAACGCGCCTCCCGCGCAACCGCGGGCCGAGTGCTCGCGCAATCGTCTCGACTTCTGGAAGTTCCGGCACCAGGAACCGCTAGGCGGGAAGATTGAGAAAAACGTCGCCGCCCTCAACCTTCACCTCGCAGGTGGCAACTTTTTGTGAGGGGTCCATGTCGTTCTCGCCCGTGGCGCAATTCCACTCCCAGGCATGCCATGGGCAAACCACGAACTGTCCGTGAAGGGTCCCCTGCCCCAGCGGCCCGCCGCGGTGCGGGCAAATGCCGTAAAGCGCGGTGATGTTGCCGCCCACGTTGCAAATCGCGTAGGGCGTATCCCCCACCATCACCTCGTTCACTGAGTCGGCCTTCACTTCACTCACCGACGCTACCTTCACCAATCCCATCGCCTACCCTCCGCCCGCCTTCGCCACTTTCGCAGCCGGGAAAATGTTTTTCACCGGCAGGTCCGCGTCAAACACCAGGTTGAAAAAACCCACCATCATCTCATCCCAGCTCTGGTCGCCCCACGTCACTTCCTTGGTGGGATCTGCATTGTCGGGATTATTCGGCGAATTGTCGAAATGCGCCGTGCACTCGATCCTCGTTCCCTTGGGCAGAACCATCGGCTCCGCCAGGTTGTACCAGAGCTGCCAATGCCAGTTGTAGTGCGGCACGCGCAGAATGGTTTCGGTCTCACCCGTCGGATACACTAGGCGATATTCGAAATCCTTGCCGCGCCCGTGCATGTGCGGGTGCAAGCTCGCGAGCCTTACCGTCGTCCCCACTTCGAACGATGCATCCACCCTGTAATCCGGATCTCCCGGCGGAATCTTGAACGTTCCGTTGGTCGCCGATAAAGTCAGCACCCGCTCCTTCGGCGGCTCCTTGGCGAAAACCAACCCGAACTTGCTGCGGTCCGTGCTCGCCTTGCCGTTGGTCGTGTAGTGAATCTCCAGTACCAGGTCGGATCCCGCCTTGATCAGCTTGGCCTCGCCCGGCGGCAGGATCTCCGGCGGCTGCCCAGGCGCATACCCCACCAGGAAATCGCTCGGCAGCGCGCTTGTGTCCACACTGTTGTCGGTTACCTTCGGCGCGACAAAGAACACGCCCGGCTTTTCACCCCGCAGCCAGTGCGATTCCGGTTCACGGATGTACAGAATCATGTGGTGCACGTGCGCGCGATCATCCGGCCGCGCTTCCGCGTACTGCACCCATTTATCTTCGGTGAATCCCGAAGGCACAATCACCTTCTGATACTCAATCGTGCCCGTCGCCGGAATGTCATATGCCCGCGGCAGCTCGTACACGATATCCGGCTTCGGAATCGACCACCCCTCGAGAAAATCCACCGGCGGCGGCATGTCCTTCAGATCCCCCATGGGCGCGCCTGCGTCCGCCCAGGCAGCGATGATGTCCGCGTCCTTCTGCGCGAGCGACCGGTCATTCGAGAACTTCCCGTAATGCGGATCCGCAAACCACGGCGGCATCTTCTTCATCCGCACCGCCTCTTTCATCGCCTTGGCCCACGGCCGCGCCTGCTCATAGCTGAGCAGCGAAAACGGTGCCGCCTCCCCCGGCCGATGACACGTCTGGCAATTCCGCTGCAACACCGGCGCCACATCTTTCGTGAAGGTCACCGCAGGCGGGTTGTTCGCAGCCCAGGTCGTGAAGACGCACGCAAGACTAACGGCCAGCAAATTGGAAACGCTCCGGTTCATAGGCATGAGATGACGTTGACCTGCACGTGAACCTGCCGATTCGGTTCGCAACGGAAACCCTCCAGGCAATCCAGCATCTCCAAGGCTCGATCAGGAACAGCGCGATCGAGAGTCCCGCCATACCGCACCTTCAGCTCAGTACTTCGCCACCCTCGGATCTACTTTGTCGCTCCACGCCAGAATCCCGCCCTTCATATTCCTGACCTTCTTGAAGCCCGCCTGCTTCAGAAACTCCACCGCCTTGGCGCTGCGCATGCCGCTCTTGCAATGCGCCACGATCTCATCGGCCGAATTCAGTTCGTTCACGCGCTTCGGAAGCTCACCCAGCGGAA
>JASHOO010000339.1 GCA_030041035.1 Bryobacteraceae bacterium
GATCCTGAAACCAGGTGAAGAAGCCACTGAGCGCGAATTGCTTGAGTTTTGCCGCGCACGCCTCGCGCATTACAAGGCGCCGCACTCGGTCGAGTTCGTCCCCAGCCTGCCGCGGAACGCTACCGGCAAGACCTTGAAGGGCGACTTGCGCAAGAAATATTGGGCCGTGCACCAAACCTCGCAAGCGGCAGTGGCCGCGCAGGCCTGAAAGCGGCGCAACAACCAGGCGAAAGCCGGGCTGCCACCAGCCTCGGAACCTGCTATGATGTCGCGCGGGGGAGAGAAAGGCTCGGGCTCCTTGGGGGGTGAATGAGCCGCAAGGAGTCGGAGGATGGAAAACACGCTCGGTTTATGCATGACGGGCGGAGGCGCCCGCGGTGCTTATCAGGCCGGTGTGCTCAAACGCATCGGCGAAATCAAGTGGGTTCAAACCCACGGCAATCCTTTTCCCATTATCGGCGGCGCTTCCGCCGGAGCCATCAACGGTTCCGCTCTGGCCACCGGCAGCGATGATTTTTCCCGCGTCACCAAAGTCATCGCCGAACTTTGGGCCGGGCTAGCCCCCTCCGATATTTTTCGCTGCGATGTCCTGACTCAAGCTCACAATTCTCTGACCTGGATTATCGATCTCTCTTTTGGCGGAATCCTCGGCGGTGGTCACGCGCACTCTCTGCTCGATTCCACTCCCCTTCGTCACTTTCTTAAAAAGCATCTGGATTGCAATCGCATTCAAGACAACATCAAGCGTGGGAACCTCTACGCGCTCGCGCTTTCCGCGACGAACTATAATTCCGGCAAAAGCTATCTCTTTATTCAAGGCGCCAAAGGTCACCCCATGTGGAACCGTAGCCGCCGCGTAACTCTCGCCACTAAGATCACCGTCGATCATATCTGCGCCTCTGCGGCCATTCCTCTGGTTTTTCCCCCGGTGAAGCTGCAAACGCCCCGTGGTGCAGCCTTCTTTGGCGATGGCTGTGTGCGCCTGCAACAGCCTCTCAGTCCCGTCATCCGTTTGGGCGCTGAAAAAGTCTTCGCCATTGGCGTGCGCTGTGAGAAGACCGAGCATCAGGAAGAAACCCTGGATGAGACCAATCCCTCCCTCGCGCATGTTTTGGGCGTTCTGTTCAATGTGATGTTCCTCGATCACCTGGCCAGTGACATCGAGCACCTCGAGCGCCTCAATCAGTTGCTCGAGAGCGGTAAGATCAGCGCCTCCGAAGGTAATGGATGTGAAAGAATGCGGCCCCTGGCGTCATTTATTATTACTCCTTCAGTTGACTTATCCCAGTTAGCCGAGCACCATCGCAAAGATATGCCCTATCTCATCCAGTACTTTGTAAATAGCCTGGGTCGCGATGCGGCTTCCTGCGCCGATCTCATGAGTTACTTGCTATTTACTTCAAAGTACACAACCGACTTGATCGACATCGGTTATAACGACGCAGAAAACCGCATTGATGAGATCGAGGACTTTCTGTTTTCATCCAATGGAGATAAGCAGGGTAAGGCTAAAATAGGCTCCGGTCGTGTGCGCAAGAGCGCGTGAGTATGCCACGCGCGAGTTAACCAACCATCAATTGACTGGGATCGCCGGCCGGATTTCCTTCGCTGCTGGAGCCGGCAGCCCCGACGCGGCGATCTGCGCAATGTCCAGCAGTTTCGGAGGATTCGCTGTAATCGTTCCCAAAGCATCCCGGAACATCGTGTTGCAGAACGGGCAGGCAACTCCCACTACCCACGCGCCAGTGGCAGCCAGTTGCTCGGCGCGCTCCACGCTCACGCGCTTGCCTTTTTCTTCTCCGAGAAATGCCAGCCCGCCGCCGGCGCCGCAGCAGAACGACCGCTCCCGCGCCCGCTCCGGGTTCACCACTTTACCGAAAGCCCCGATCACCGCCCGTGGCTCTTCATATACCCCCCGGTAACGCCCCAGATAGCAGGGATCGTGATACACGATCTTTGCGCCGTCCGCGCCATTCTTCGGCAGCCCGGGTATGTGGCGCGCCAGAAACTCGCTGTGGTGCTCGATGGGCGGCGCCTCGCCGTATTCCTTCCAATCCGTGCTGATCGTCCGCACGCAATGCGGACAAATCGAAATCAGCTTCTTGACCTTGTTCTGGGCCATCATCTCGAGATTTTTTTGGGCCAGCTCACCGAATGCCAGGTCATTGCCCAAACGCCGTGCCGGGTCGCCCGTGCACCGCTCTTTCTTTAGCACGCCGAACGTAATTCTCAGGTGCCGCATGATCTGTGCCAACGCCGCCACCGTCTCACGCCCGCCCGGATCATACGCTCCCATGCAGCCCAGCCATAAACAATACTCTTGTGTGCCGTCGAAGATCGGAAGCTCCAGCTTCTGGATGAATTTGTCCCGCTCGCTCGCGGAAAGGCCCAGCGCATTCCCGTTGCGCTCCAGGTTCAGGAATAGTTTCGTCCCATACTCGTCTTCCCACTTGCCCGTGTTCACCGCCCCGCGCCGCAGACCCACGATCATGGGCAAATGCTGCACACCCACCGGACACTGGAATTCGCACGAGCCGCAAGTCGTGCACTGAAACACCGCCTCCTGCGCCAGATGTTTTCCGATGAGCGGCTCCTCATGGCCCGCGCCGAACTCGTTCAGGTAATGCCGCAGCCCGAGAGCAATTTCCTTGGGATTGAGCGCCTTGTCCGTCACATTCGCGGGACAGTGCTCGGTGCAGCGTCCGCACTCCACGCAGGAATACGCCTGGAGCGCAATCAGCTTGGTGACGTCCTTGCCCGTGTCGAGACCGAAATCGTCATCGCCCACCAGTGCCGGGATTTTGCTGAACTGGTCCCGCTTGAGAAACACAGTAAACGGGCTCAGCACCAGGTGCAGGTGCTTGGTGTGTGGAATCAGCGGCAGAAAGATCAGAATCGCCAGGCTGTGTGTCCACCACACCACTCTGCTTTCCTCCCAGCCCGGAACGAATGTAGCCAGGTGCGTCAGCATGAGCAGAAAAATCAAAAATGCGATCAGCCCTGATTCGTAAGAGACCTTTCCCAGCCAGCGCGGCCGGATGGCGAATCTCCGGAACGCCAAACCCGCGATTCCGATGGCCACGCCGATCGCAAACACCGCCGCAAAGCCGAAATAGAACCTGCCCGGCCAGGTGGCGCGATTGAGAAACCCGAGGTTCATGCCCTCGGCAAAATGGTTGATGCTGACCAGCGCGAAGGCGCAGAAGCCCCAAAACACCAGCGCATGCGCAACTCCCGGGAGCGGCCGCTGCCGGATCACCTTGCCTTGCAGCAACACTTCCCAAACAAAGTCGCGTACCCGGCGTGCCACCGGTCGAATCGTGAAATCGGCATCGCTTTTCGAGGCGTTAATAATGCGCCAGACTTTGCCGAACCGCCCCCAAAACAGATAGCCGGAAGTAATAACCAGGAGCGCAAGAACGCTCTCTTCGAGAGCAGAGAAGTGGATCATGGGGGGTCAGAGGCAGCTGCGATGGCTGCGCAGAGCCTCTTCTTCACTCATCCAGTTTTCGCCAACCGGATTTTCCGGGCAACTCGCCCGCTGCCAGAGTTGGAAAGCCAAAACATCGAGCTCCTGCTCCTCAAACTTCGGAGGCGGATCGTCGTCCCAATGTGTGACTTCTTCCAGTTCGGTTAGTTCTGCTGCTACTGCCGTTGCGGCTGCTGCCATGGCATGCCTCCCTCGCATCGCAACCCGTCAAACAACTGGCTATAAATGAGGCCCCATGCGTTCGCGCAGGTGCTCACCGCGTAGCTTCCCAGCGCCTCCTCGTCACTTAACCAGTCCTCACCCGGCGCGATTTCCGGGTAATCCGAGACACTGGCTACTGCGCATTCGCCGGCTACCGGTTTTGCAAGGACTTGCATGGCGTGCCTCCTAAGCCGCGTTGGAATGTCGTGGACCTGCTCTGAACCGCAACTCTGAAGCCAACTTGCGAGACTGCGAAACGCGCGATTTAAGGTCTCTGGGTACGAAATATCAGGGCGCCAAATGCGTGTTTTGACCCTACTGCGCGGCTTTCGCCACACCCTCCTGGGCCTCATCCACCCATCGCGCCTCCTTCGCCGGCGGCAGAAAGCTCATGGCCCGCTCGGTGATGGCGCAAATCGTAAGGCTCGGATTTACACCCAGGTTGGCGGCCAGCACTGAGCCATCGCAGACATACATGTTCTTGTAGCCGAACATCCGGTTGCGGCCGTCCACAACTCCTTGATTCCGCGAGCCCGCCATGGGGCAACCACCCAGAACGTGAGCGGTACCC
>JASHOO010000036.1 GCA_030041035.1 Bryobacteraceae bacterium
AAGGATATCGAGACATTACTTCGACTAATCACGCGCCATGCCGAGCTTACCGACAGTCCGCAGGCGAAGTGGATTTTGAAGCATTGGGACGCCTTGCTGCCCAAGTTCATCAAGGTGTTCCCGCACGAGTACAAGCGTGTTTTGGGCATCCCTCGCAAGCCGGCGCATGCGTTTGCGCCAGTGCCGAAAGCACAGGCGGCGCGACAGGCGGCCCGTGGGTAAAGACACGGGCTTCGTCGAGTACGCGCGAGAGACGGCCAAGCGGCGGCCGGTGAGCGAGCGGATTAACGACTGGCTGGAGATTTATCTCGACTTCCCGCAAGAGAAGCTGCGCACGCAGGGAGCGCGCTGCATGGATTGTGGGGTGCCGTTTTGCCACACAGGCTGCCCGCTGACGAACATCATTCCGGACTGGAACGACCTGGTGTATCGCGGGCGGTGGCGCGAAGCCATTCGTGTGCTGCACGCGACCAACAATTTTCCGGAGTTCACGGGGCGCATTTGTCCAGCACCATGCGAAGCGGCGTGCGTGCTCGGCATTAACGAGCCGCCGGTGACGATCAAGCAGATTGAGAAGAGCATCGTGGATTACGCGTTCAGCCAGGGATGGATCCGGCCGGAGCCGCCCGCGGCGCGTACGGGCAAGCGTGTGGCAGTGGTGGGCTCGGGTCCGGCGGGTTTGGCGGCAGCCCAGCAATTAACGCGCGCGGGTCACTGGGTGACAGTGTTCGAGAAGGCGGATCGCATCGGCGGCCTCTTGCGCTACGGCATACCGAACTTCAAGATGGAGAAACATCTGATCGACCGGCGGCTCGAGCAGATGCTGGCGGAGGGTGTGGAGTTCCGGCCGAAATCGCACGTGGGCGCGAACGTTCCCGTTGAGGATCTGCGCAAGGAGTTTGATGCGATCCTGCTCGCAGGAGGCGCCGAGTGGCCGCGCGATTTGAACGTGCCGGGCCGCGAGCTGCACGGGATCCAATTTGCGATGGAGTACCTGCCGCAGCAGAACAAAGTTTGCGAAGGCGACGCGGTGACAGACCAGATTCTGGCCACCGGCAAGCGCGTGGTGATCATCGGCGGCGGCGACACGGGCGCAGATTGCCTGGGCACCGCACACCGGCAGAAGCCGCTTTCCGTACATCAGTTCGAGCTGTTGCCGATGCCGCCGAACGAACGGTCGCCGCTTACGCCGTGGCCGCTGTGGCCGATGCAATTGCGCGTGGAGGGTGCACACGAAGAGGGCGGGGCTCGCGAGTGGAGCGTGGCAACTACCAGCTTCACCGGCGATCCGAACGGTGACGTCAAGCAGCTACACGCGGTGCGGGTTGGTCCGCCGCCTAAGTTTGAGCCCCTCGCTGGAACGGAATTTACGATGGATGCAGACCTGGTGCTGCTGGCGATGGGGTTTCTCGGGCCTGTTCGTAATGGGATGATCGAGCAGTTCGGCATGAAGCTGGACGCGCGCGGCAACGTAGCGACGGACGAGAATTACATGTCGTCGGTGCCGGGTGTGTTCGCGGCCGGTGACATGCGTCGCGGGCAGTCGCTGGTGGTTTGGGCGATCAGCGAAGGGCGCAAGGCGGCGCGGGGAGTGGACCAGTATCTGATGGGAGAGACGAAACTGCCGTAGAGACGCCCGACTATTTCTGGGAAGCGTCAGTCTTACTCTTCTCGGCCGCCTCTTTGGTGATGCGCTGGATTTCCGGCGTCAACTCTACCATTTTGCGCTGGGTCACCTCCATGATTTTCGACATCAATTGCGGCATTTTGGTTAAGAACGCCTGGCCAGCCGGGCTTTTGTAGAAGGCAAGAATGCCGGAAATTTCCTCGTCGGTGTAAACCTCGTCGTATAGGCGAACGTATTCCGGCTTCATCTTGTCCCAACCTATGTGCTCCTGAATTTGCGCGATGAGCTTATCGGCCGTTTGCGCCGCCGCGGCCTTGGCCTCGGGTGAGCCGTCTGTCGCGGCCATTTGTTTGGCAGTCATGGTGCGGATCTGGCTATAAACCTGTTGCACCATGCCTTCTGCGTTAGACAGCTTCAACAGTTCCTCGATTTTGGCGGTTTTCGCGCTTTCCTGGGCGCTGGCGGAAAGTGAATGGAGGAGAAGCAGGCAAACTATGCTCACAATCGATCTCAGACGCATGCGTCTTTTTCTCCTGGCTCATTGTACAACGGCTACCATCACTGAAAGGCTCGATCGGCAGGCGTGAGAAGGACGGTTGTGCCACGGCCATGCTGATATCCTAGGGGTGGATGGTCCCAACGGAAGAGGTGAGCGAGCGTGGCTATTCGGAGGATGGCGTGGACGTGACGCTGGTCCGCTGGATGCTATCCTTGACACCAGCGGAGCGGCTGGAAGTGCTTCAGCAATTTGCCGACTTCGTTCTCAGCATCCGTGCCACTTCAATATCGCAGCCTCCTGCAGACCCTAAACGATCACTCGATTGAGTACATTGTTGTGGGCGGTGTTGGCGCCGTTCTGCGTGGTGCGCCGGTCAACACGCTCGATCTCGATATTGTGTATTCCGTCGAACCGGACAATCTGGTACGCCTGGTGAGCGCTCTTGAAAACCTGGATGCTATCTATCGTGGGCAACCGGAGCGCCGTTTGGCGCCGAAGGCTTCTCATCTTGCTGCCGCAGGACAAAACCTTCTAATAACCCGCTTTGGGCCACTCGATGTGCTGGGTAGCATCGGCAACGGCAGGACATATCGGGACCTCGTGGCGCACAGCCCGGTGATAGACCTTGGCGAAGGTCTCCTTGTGCCAGTTCTCGATCTCGAAACCCTGATCGCCGTCAAAGAAGAAGTCGGAAGCGAGAAGGACCGCGCCGTGTTACCTGTGCTGCGGCGAACGCTCGAGGAATCGCGGCGGCGTTGAATCCCGCTAGGCCTGATCCACTTCCTCGGCGGAGCGGTTAGCGGACTCGAGCGCGGCCTCCTGGCCCCAGCTCATCTGGGCTGCGTATGCGCCCGCGAAATGGATGCGGCCCAGAGGTCTCGTGACCTCGGGCCAGAATTTCGCCAGTTCGCCGGGTTGATAGCTGATGCGCTCGCACATTCCGGCGTAAGGATCGGCCGCCCAGTTGTAGACGAGCGCCTGTTCGACGTCCGCCGACTTTCCGGGATAGAGCTTGTGAAACGCAGCCAGGGCAGCCTCGGCCGTGGCGCCGGGCTCTGCGCCGCCGATCAAGATGCCGCGGGGCGTGTTCACCTCGTCGGCCATGCTCCAGAGTTCGTTCAAGTGAGGGTCCGGAGGCTCCCAGTTAGGGCTGACACCATCCGTCTTCCAGAAGCGCGTGCGGGATTGGAAAACGACGCGCGTGCGGGTGTAGTAGGGCATATTGCGGATCACAAAACTCTTGGCCTCGGGCCAAGCGGGCGTGACCGGAATCTGGCGGAGCACGACCAGCGAAACGCAGGTCACCAGATGATCCGCCTCGATCTTCCTCTCTTGTCCGAACTCGCGGCATGTGATGGTGACGCCGGCCGGGTCGTGGCGGATGGCGGTTACGGGACAACCCAGGCGCACACGCTCGCCGAGGGCGGCGGCGAAGGCGTCGGTCATGAGTTGATTGCCGCCCTTGATGCGGAATAGTTTGGTTGCAACCAGGGGGGTGCCGCGCAGTTTCTTGACGGCTGCGCCCCAGACCCACACCAGAGCGGAGCCGCTTCCTCCAAAGTGTGCGAGCGCAGCACCGGAGGCGCCCTCCCGCTTCAGAAGATCCAAGACGCTCAGTTGGTCTAGAGCGTTCAGTCCGGCGCCCAGTGGATCGGTTTCCTTTTCGACCTGGTCGACGTATCGCTGGAGATATAGCAGCGGCAGATCCGGCCATGGATGGGTGGCTAAAAAGCCGATTTCCCGCTGGTTGAAGCCGAGCCTGCTGAGCGCGTCCCGGCTGTGCAGATCCTCTTGGGTAAAAAGCTTGCCGTCGAAGAAGCGAACCATATGCTCGCGGCGCGGGTAAGAGACGGGTGTCAGCCCAAACTCGTGCAAATAATGCCAATAGGCCGTGTAGCCGGGATAGTAGAAGTGCTCGGCGCCCAAGTCCGCGTAAAGGTTGTCGGCCAGCGGGTCGTGCATGGTGCGCACGTGACCACCGGTTCGACCGGTAGCTTCGAGCACCACGACCTCGTGCCCACGCTTCACGAGTTCATAGGCGCAGGCAAGACCGGCGATGCCGCCACCGATGACGATGACTTTCTTCTTGCTCCCGCTCGTTTGAGCCACGGATGTAGCTAAGGTGCCGGCGATTGCCGCGCCGCCGATTTTCAAAACGTCGCGCCGGTTCACGGTCAAACCAGTTTCTTCACATGCTCCCAACGGCCGCTTGCGGCGGAACGCAAAACAGCATCGGTGACGTAATCGGTCGCGAGCGCCTCGCGGAATGACGGTGCTACTGGCTTGCCCTCGCTCAAGCCTTGGAGGAAATCCGCCATCTGATGAATGAACGTGTGCTCGTAGCCGATCTGCAAGCCGGGCACCCACCAGTGTTTCATGTAGGGATGATCGCCATCGGTGATGTGCAGGGAACGCCAGCCCCGAAGGCGGCCTTCGTCACGATGATCGAAGAATTGGAGGCGGTGCAGATCGTGCAAGTCCCAAAGGATCGAAGCGTGCTCGCCGTTGATCTCGAACGTGTAGAGCGCCTTGTGGCCGCGGGCGTAGCGTGTAGCTTCGAAGGTGGCGAGCGACCCGTTCGAGAATCGCGCGAGAAAGGCGCTGGCATCATCAATCCCGACCTTCTCCACTTTGCCGGTGAGGTTGTGCTTGCGCTCTTTGATGAACGTCTCGGTCATCGCGGTAACCTGATCGATCGGTCCGTTCAGCCAGAGCGCGGTGTCAATGCAGTGAGCCAGCAGATCACCGGTGACGCCACTGCCCGCCACGTTGACGTCAAGCCGCCACAGCGCCGCACCGCCTTGCGGCAGGTCTTTGGAGATGGTCCAATCCTGGAGGAACTTCGCGCGGTAGTGAAAAATACGGCCCAGGCGGCCTTCGTCGATCAATTGTTTCGCCAAGGTTACGGCCGGCACGCGGCGATAGTTGTACCACGCCATATTAGCGGTGCCAGCCTTCTCGACCGTCTCTACCATGCGTTCGGCCTCAGCCACATTGCGGCCCAGCGGCTTTTCACACAGGACCATCTTGCCCACGCCTGCTGCGGCGATTGCGATTTCGGCGTGAGTGTCGTTCGGGCTGGCGATATCTATTAGGTCGATATCCGGGCGCGTTACGAGGGTCCGCCAGTCGGTCTCGACCGAGTCGAAACCCCACTGTGCCGCGAATGCTTTCACTTTCTCGCCATCGCGCGCGCATACCGCCTTCAAAACCGGCTGGTATTCGAGATCGAAGAAACGGTTCACTTGGCGGAAGGCGTTCGAATGTGTGCGGCCCATGAAGCCGTAACCGACTAAGCCGATGTTGAGGTTTTTTCTGGCCATGATTCAGTCGACGGGGAAGCGCTCGTTATTACGCACTTGCCAGGCCTGCCATAGATGGCGGCGCTCGTGTGCCGCCAAAAACCCGAAGCACGGGCCCAAACTCATTTTGAGCGACCGGATGAAAGGCGCGGTCACTTTGGCGCGAGCCAGATCGATCCCGTTCGCAGAACGGATGCGCTTCCGCAGCTCATCCTGCGTAGTGAGGAAGTTAGCGATGACGAACGGCAGCGGCTGATCATCGGGAGGACGTGCGGAGAGGGGAGTTCGCAGGCGGATGCCGGGTGGCGGTTCGGTGGAACGCACAAACCAGCGCTCGATGAAGCCGTAGCGAAACGGTCCGCGGCTTAGCAGACGGTCGGCGCGGGCGTTCTCCATGGTTTCGTCGATGATGGGAAGATACTTGCCCGCGACGATAACCAAGTGCACCAGGCACTGCGCGATCGACCAGTGCGAGGAAATCGGCGACCAGTGAAACTGAACCTCCGTCATCCCGTTCAAGAGGTTGGCCGTGTCCGCGTCCACGCTGTCGAGCTGCCGCAGACAGTCGGCGAGGTCCGCCGCGAGCGGCTCTGCGGCATCGCCATCCGGGCGGGGGAAAATCGAACTCATAGTTGCCTGGTCGATCCATCAATATACACCGTGGGTCTCCCTTGAAACAGCCGCGTGGCTGCTCCGTATAATGAAGCATGAAGCGCTTCCGGCTAGTGGCGCTAGTCGCGGTACCGCTGCTGTTATTTAGCTCGCGTTCCGACTACTCGTCAGCGCAGCACAAATTTGATCTCATCGAAAGCGGACGGCTGAAGCCCGGTGCACGTGTGAGCTTCACTCAACGCGAACTGAATGCCTACGTGGTACAGGAGCTTCCTAAAGCGGTTCCCCAGGGAGTGCGTGAGCCGAAGCTGGAGTTGGGCGAGGGTACGGCCACGGGCTCCGCTCTGGTCGATTTTCTGAAGTTGGAGCACGCGGCGGGAAACCCGCCGGGATGGCTCGTGCGCCAACTGCTGGAGGGCGAGCGACCGGTAATGGTGACGGCGCGTATCCGGTCGGGTAACGGACGCGCTACTGTAGACGTCCAAAGCGTCGAAATTTCGGGTTTCACCATCGAAGGACGCCTGTTGGACTATCTGATCCGCAATTACTTGAACGTCTACTATCCCGATGCCAAAGTGGGTGAGGCATTCGAAATGAGTTACGGGATCGACCATCTCGACATCCAGCGCGACCGGGTTGACGTGCTCCTCAGAAAATAACACCGCGGGATGAGACGCTTCTACCGGTTCACGGCCGTTCTGCTGTCCATCGCGAGTGCTCTCGTTCGGGCAGCTGATATCGCGCCACGCGGCGATTACGCGGCTGTCGCCGATGCTCTTCGGCCACTCATCGAGCATGAGCTGGCTGACAAGCAGCTTCCAGCAATTTCGATTGCCCTGGTGGACGATCAGCAAATCGTTTGGGCACGAGGATTTGGTTATGCCGACCCGGAAGCCAAAATCCCGGCGACTGCGAGCACGATCTATCGCGCCGGGTCAGTTTCGAAGCTGTTTACAGACATTGGAATCATGCAGCTCGTGGAGCGGAACGAGTTGCAACTCGACGCGCCCATCACCGACTATCTTCCTGATTTCCACCCACGGAATCCGTTCGGCAAGCCGATTACGCTGCGCGAGCTGATGTCGCACCGCTCGGGTCTGGTGCGCGAGGCGCCTGTAGGCCACTATTTCGATCCAACCGAGCCGACGATTGCAGCCGCGGTGAAGAGCCTCAATGAGACGTCGCTCGTCTTCGCGCCGGGCGCGCATGTCAAGTACTCCAATGCGGGCATCACGGTGGCAGGATTTGTTCTCGAGCGTCGTAGCAGCCAACCATACGCGAAGTATCTGAAGCATGCTGTGCTCGATCCTATGGGCATGGAAAACAGCGCCTTCGAGCCTCCGGCCCAACTCACGCATGATCTGGCCAAAGCGTTCATGTGGACGTATGACGGCCGTGTGTTTGCGGCGCCTACTTTCCAACTGGGCATAGGGCCGGCGGGAAGCCTTTACACGAGTGTGATCGATCTTGGACGCTTCCTGACGGTCCTATTTGCGCGTGGCCGCGGTCCCAACGGACAAGTGTTGAATGTGGAAACGCTCGAACAGATGTGGAAGCCTCAATTCGCAAAGCCGGGTGAAGCAGAGGGATTCGGCATCGGTTTTCGCCTAACACAGTTCGAGGGTCACCGTCTGGTGAGACACGGCGGCGCGATTTACGGCTTCGCCACGGAGTTGGCTGCCTTGCCGAACGAGAAGCTCGGTGTGGTCGCCATCACTACGGTCGACAGCGCGAACGCCGTGGTGAATCACATTGCGCACGAAGCGCTGCGATTCATGCTCGCTTCGAGAGCGGTAAAACCGATCCCCAGCGCTTCACTCACGCAGCCACTCGATGCCGCCCTGGCGCGAAAACTGGCCGGTCGCTATGGCGAAGGCGTGAAAGCGATTGATCTGAGCGAACGGAACGGAAAGCTGTTTTATCTACCGGTGCGCGGCGGTAAACAGATCGAGGTCCGGCGGGCCGGAGACGCCCTGATGCTCGACGGCAGACTCGGTTACGGGATGAAGATTGTTCCGGAGAGCGACGGCGCACTCCTGGGGCGGGAGCGCCTGGCGCGCGTCGCCGTTCCTAAACCGGCGCCCGTCACCGATCGCTTGCGCGGTTTGATCGGTGAGTATGGATGGGATCACAACACACTTTACATTCTCGAGAGGGACAGTAACCTCACCGCGCTGATCGAATGGTACGATTATTATCCGCTGGAGAAGGTCTCGCCGGACGTTTTCCGTTTCCCGAACTGGGGCCTATATGATGGCGAAACTCTTGTATTCCATCGCGGCGCGAACGGGCGTGCAACCGACGCGGTATTGAGTGGCGCGGTTGTCTTCGAGCGGCGCAAGATCGCTGGTGAGGATCAAGACAGCGCGCATATCGAGCCCGTGAAGCCGGTCGAGGAACTTCGGCGCATGGCCTTGGCTGCCACGCCGCCGCGTGAGACAGGCGAGTTCCGCAAACCGGACCTGGTGGAACTCACGTCGCTCGATCCCACCATTAAGCTTGATATCCGCTACGCGACCACCAACAACTTTTTGCAGACGGTCTTCTATCCGCAGGCGCGTGCGTTCCTGCAACGCCCGGCCGCAGAGGCCGTAGTGCGTGCGAATCACAAGCTAAAATCCATGGGCTATGGACTCTTGATACACGATGGTTACCGCCCTTGGTACGTCACGAAAATGTTCTGGGACGGCACGCCTCCCGACAAGCACGACTTCGTCGCCGACCCCAGCCGCGGCTCCCGCCACAATCGAGGGTGTGCCGTCGATCTGACGCTCTACGATTTGAGAACCGGCTTGCCCGCCGAAATGGTCGGTCTCTACGATGAGATGTCGGAGCGCTCGTATCCCGATTACCCCGGAGGCACATCGCTGGCACGCTGGCATCGCCAACTGCTGCGCCACATGATGGGAGACGAAGGCTTCACCGTTTACGAGTTTGAATGGTGGCACTTCGATTACAAGGATTGGAGGAAATATCCGATCCTGAATGTAAACGCGGGTGCTTTCTGAGCGCATACATCGTGCTACATTTGTCGTTTGACAGACGAAGATTTCATGCGCCTGGCGATCGGCAAGGCCAGACAAGGCGTGGCGCTGGGGCAATCTCCCTTCGGCGCTTGCATCGCGCGCGCAGACGCGGTGGTAAGCTGCGAACACAACGTGGTGTGGCTAACCGTCGATATCACGGCGCACGCCGAAATTCACGCGATCCGCGAGGCATGCCGCAAGCTACGAACCATCGACCTTTCCGGCTGCGTCATCTATTCGACTTGCGAGCCGTGCCCGATGTGCTTTTCGGCTTGCCACTGGGCGCGGATCTCGAAGATTGTCTACGGCGCGAGCATTCGCGACGCGCGGGCCAGCGGGTTTCGCGAATTGCAAATCTCCAATGCACGCATGAAGGATCTGGGGGAGAGCCCGGTCGAAATCAAGGGCGATTTTCTGCGCGAGGAAGCGATCGCGCTTTTTCACTTCTTTGACCAGCAACCCAACAAGCGAACCTATTGATCCGCTGCGGCTGTTGAAGCTGATTCAATTGGCGGACAGCGCACTGCCAGTTGGCGGCGCAGCCCATTCGTTTGGTCTGGAAACGCTCGTGGCAGAGGAACTGCTCACTCGCGAAACGTTGGCCGCCTTCCTGCGCGATTATCTCGAGGAAATCGGGGTACTGGAGGCGGGTTTTTGCAGGGCGGCATATCACGTGGCCTGCTCTAACTGGCCGGTCCTGAACCAGGAACTGAGTGCACGCAAGCCGGCGCGCGAGAACCGTGAGGCCAGCCTCATATTGGGACGGCGGTTTTTACAACTGTTAGGCACACTCGAAGGGTGCGAGATCCCGGAGGGCGAGTCGCATTACGCAATGGCTTTCGGCTACGCGGGGCGTATGCTGCGCGTTCCCGAGAGTTCGACCGCGGCGGTGTACCTGCAGCAATCGGTTACCGCTCTGGTTTCCGCCTGCCTGCGGTTGATGCCGGTCGGCCAGCAGCGTGCAGCACGTCTGCTCTGGGACCTGAAACCAGCGATCCTCAAAGCCGTACAAGCCAGCGCTGTGGCGGAACTTGCCGCGGTGCCGGCATTCACACCGCTACTGGAAATCGCCTCGATGCGCCACGTTGTGCTCGAGACGAGGCTTTTCATCAGTTGACGAGATGGCAGAAAATCACGGCTTGCTCTCGCTCCGGTTCGCGTACGATTCGGAGGTTGCGCGCACTCGTCTCCATGTGCTGGAACAGCGGCAGCCGCTCAAAGTGGTTCGGGCATTCGAGTTGCCTGGCGGCGCAGCACTGATCCACCTGCACAATCTTTCAGGCGGCGTGCTGGCGGGTGACAAGCTGTCGCTCGAGGTTGCCGTCGATGCGAATGCGAGAGCGCAAATCACTTCGACCGGCGCCACGCGCATTTACAAAAGCCGCGCCGAAGCACACCCAGCCGAGCTCATGGCGCGTATTGAAGTTCGCGAAAACGCTTTGCTCGAATACTTGCCCGATCCTCTCATTCCGTTCTCCCACGCAAAATGCAGCCAGAACACCGCAGTGCATTTGAGCGACGGAGCCGGCCTGTTCTGGTGGGAGACGTTGGCGCCCGGCCGTGAAGCGCGCGGCGAAGTCTTTTTGTACGACATGCTACAACTTGGTTTCGAATTACGCGTGGCCGGCGTGCCCATCGTCAACGAGCGCGGCAGCCTCAATCCAGTTTTGCGTCCGCTGACCTCGTCGGCCCGTTTCGGGCCCTATCGTTATTTGTCGACTTTCTACATCTGCCGCGCGGGGATGGCCGAGACCACATGGCTCGACCTTGAGAAGCAGCTTGCTGTTCTCGCCATCCAAGCCACTTCGCCTGTGATAATATGGGGCCTCACAAGACTTCCCGCGCATGGCCTCGTTGTCCGCGCGCTAAGCCAGAACGGGCGCGACATCACACGGGGACTGATGGCTTTCTGGCGTGTTGCGAAGCAAGCACTCTACGGTCAGGAAGCTCTTGTACCTCGTAAGATTTACTGAGTTTTCCGGGAGGAAGTTTGCATCTTACCCCTCGCGAGCAGGAAAAGCTGCTGATCTTCGTAGCCGCTGAACTTGCGCGCAAACGCCGGGCTCGCGGGGTCAAGCTGAATTACCCGGAGGCGATAGCCATCATCTCGGCGGAGATTTTCGAGGCGGCGCGCGACGGCAAGAGTGTCGCAGACATCATGATACTGGGCACCAAGATTCTGCGGCCGGCCGAGTTGATGGAGGGAGTCGCCGACATGCTGCATGAAGTGCAGGTAGAGGCGACGTTCCCGGACGGAACCAAGCTAGTCACTGTGCATGATCCGGTAGCGTAAACATGAAACCTGGTGAGTATTTTCTGGAACCGGGGGAAATCACGGCTAACTCCGGCCGTAGGACAGCAACTGTGCTTGTCAAGAATACAGGCGACCGCCCCGTACAGGTGGGCAGCCACTATCACTTCTTCGAGGTCAACAAAGCACTGGAGTTTGACCGCGCCTCTGCTTATGGCATGCGCCTGAACATTGCCGCCGGCACCGCCTCACGCTTCGAACCGGGTGAAGAAAAGGAAGTAACGCTTGTCGAGTTCGCCGGCAATCGCAGGGTTTTCGGCCACAATGCCCGCGTGAATGGCGCATTGGATCGCAAATGAGTCTCTCCATTCCCCGCC
>JASHOO010000340.1 GCA_030041035.1 Bryobacteraceae bacterium
CACCGGCCTACTTCCTCCAGAATCCGGGCAGCGCGCGCCGCCGCTCCGGGATGCGCCAGGCGCCGGGCTGCGGTCCCCATCCGCTCGAGCCTCTCGGGTTCTCGCGCCAGCTCCGCCACCAGCTCGAACAGCTTCGCGCCGGTCAGATCGCGGTCGAGCACCAGCTTCGCCGCTCCGGCTTTTTCGAAGGCCTGGGCGTTGCGCAATTGATGATCATCGGCGGCAAACGGAAACGGCACCAGCACCGACGGTTTGCCCGCCGCCGCCACCTCCGCCACCGCGCCGGCGCCGGAGCGGCAGATGATCAGGTCGGCTTCCGCGAACGCCGCCGGCATATCCGCAATGAACGGCTTCACTTCCCCCGGAAGCTGCGAATCCGCAAAAGCCGCCTGCAGCGCTTCGTACTCCGGTTGGCCGGTCTGCAAAATGAAACGGACCGGAAAGCCACCGTGGCGAAACAGCGGCCAACTTTCGCGCGCCGCGCGATTCAGCGTTCTCGAACCCTGGCTGCCTCCGGTCACGAGCACGATGAAAACTTCCCCGCGCGGTTTCGGCGGCAGGCTGAAAAACTCTGCGCGTACGGGAAGCCCGGTCACTTCGGTTCGCCCCCGCCGGAAGTAGCGTGACGTCTCCGGAAAACTCACCAGCGCACGCGTGACGAAACGGCCGATCCGGCGATTAGTGAACCCGGGGACCGCGTTCGGCTCCATCACCACCAGAGGCGAACCCGCTGCGAGCGCGGCCATCACCACCGGCCCAGCCGCGTACCCGCCCATGCTGAACACGGCCGATGTTCTGCGACGACGCAACAATCCGTACATTTGCAGCGTGCTCAGGGGCAGTTGCCCGAGCGTGGCCAGCCTCTGCAAAAAGCCCACCCGCTTCAATCCGCCGATACGGATTAATTGCAACTCGAATCCCGCGGCGGGTACCATCCGCGCCTCGACACCCTTGTCCGTCCCCACGAAAAATACTTCATGCCCGCGCGAACGCAGCTCTCGCCCCACCGCCAGCGACGGAATCACGTGACCGCCTGTTCCCCCGCCCGCCATCACGAAAACCTTACCCGGCATGCTCCGACACATTCAGCAGGATGCCGAGCGAGGCCAGCGTGCTGACCAGCGAACTGCCGCCCGAACTGATCATGGGCAGCGGTATCCCCTTGTTCGGCATCATGCCCAGCACCACGCTCATGTTCATAAAGGCCTGGACAACGAGCATGGTCGTGATCCCCAGCGCCAGGTAGCGTCCGAAATCATCGGGGATGAGCACGGTGGCGCGCAAGCCGCGCCAGAGAATCACCAGGAACCCAACCAGTACCCCGATCGAGCCGACCAGCCCCAGCTCTTCGCTCACTACGGCATAAATGAAGTCCGTGTGCGCTTCGGGCAGGTAGAGCAGCTTCTGCTTGCCCTGCATCAGCCCGAGACCCAGCGGTCCTCCCGCGCCCACCGCGATTTTCGACTGCTCCGCCTGGTAATTGGTATCGCGTGAAGTGAGCGACGTGTTGAGGTACGCTTTGACCCGGCCTTTTGGATCGATGGTGTCGACGATTTTGTAGTCGGGATCGAAGTAATGCACGATGCGCGCCAGCCGATAGGGCTTTGAAGCCACGAGGAACACCACACCCATGGCAGCCATACCCAGCGCGATCATGCAATAGCGCCACTCGAGGCCGGCGACAAACAGCACCGCGACGACGGTGGCAATCATGACGATGGGCGTTCCCAGATCGGCCACGCCGACGCCCGCCGTGATCAGGCCCACGGCCAGCGCCGCCGGTAGCAGCGTATATCGCGTATTGATGGCGCGCGCCCGCAGAGTCACAAAAAACGCCAAAAAAATCACCAGCGCCGGTTTCGCCAGCTCCGACGGCTGAATGCCCACCACCGGGCCCAGGCGGATCCAGCGGTGATGATTCGGGTCGGCGAAATATACGACGAGCAGCAGCACCAGCGCGATGCCCACCGCCGGAAACGCCACTGCCGGGTTCTGCAGCTTGCGGTAATTGGTGCGCTTGAGCAGCATCATGGCGCTGATCGCCACCGCCATCCAGGCGAGCTGGCGGAAAAAGAAATGCCATGACGAGCCGTACTTGAGCTGCGCCATCACCGAGGAGGCACTGTACAGCATCACCGCCCCGAAAAACACCATCAACAGGATGGTCGTGAAGAGAATCCAGTCCGTTTTCAGCTTGAGCGCCATTACTTTTTCGGCTCCAGTTGCGCGACCAGGGTTTTGAATACCCGGCCGCGATGTTCGTAGTTGTCGAATTGATCGAAGCTCGCGCACGCCGGAGCCAGCAGCACGGTATCGCCCTTTTCGGCCGCAGCGTAGGCATCGCGCAGCGCGACGTCGATGGTTTTCGAATCGTAGAGCGGCACCGAACCCTCAATTTGCCCGCGAATCTTGGCCGCAGCCGCGCCGATCAGCATGGCTCCGCGCGCTTTTTGCGTAAGCGGCTGCCGCAGCACCGTATAATCGCTGCCCTTGTCCTTACCTCCCAGAATCACCCAGAGGCCCCCGGCGAAGGCGTCCAGAGCTTTCAGCGTCGCATCCACGTTGGTGGCTTTGGAATCGTTGTAGAAGTCCACGCCGCTTAAGTTGCGCACGAACTCCAGACGGTGCTCGACGGCATGAAAGGTCCGCACCGCTGCGGCAATCTGTTCCAGGCTCGCGCCGGCGATCCGGCAGGCTGCCGTCGCCGCCATCGTGTTTTCGACATTGTGCCGGCCGCGAATGGGAATCTCAGCGGCAGGCATGAGCCTTTCGCCGTCAAACCAAAGATTGCCGTCCCGCAGTGAAACTCCGGCACTCACAGCCTTGGTGCTGCTGAACCACACCGGAGTTGCTCGGGTGAGCGCGGCATAACCGACGCAAACCGGATCGTCGGCGTTCAGCACAGCCGAATCGCCCGCCTGCTGTGTTTCAAACAGCCGCCCCTTCGCCGCGGCGTAGTTTTCAAAGGTGTGGTGACGATCCAGATGATCCGGTGTCACATTCAAAGCCACCGCGATCTGCGCCCGGAAGCGGCAAATCGTCTCCAGTTGAAAACTCGACAACTCCAGCACATTCCATTGTTCCGGCCGTGACGAGTCAATCATCGCCGTCACCGGCGTGCCGATGTTTCCGCCCACCTGCACGGGAATCCCCGATTCGCGCAGAATATGCCCCGCCAGAGCCGTGGTCGTTGTCTTTCCGTTGGATCCCGTAATCCCGACAATAGGCCCCTCCAGAAAATAACTCGCGAGCTCGACCTCGCCCATCACCGTCGCGCCCCGCTTGCGCGCCGCCTCGAGCGGTTCCAGGTCTGTCGGCACTCCGGGCGAGAGCACGATGAGATCGGCGAATCCGAACACCTCGGGAGCCTGTAAAGCGAAGGATGCATGCAATTCCTTAAGTTGCCGCGACACCTCCGGTGAAACCGGATTGAGATCCGTCGCCCGTACCTCCGCCCCCTGCTTCACCAGCAGCTCCACGGAGGCGACGCCCGACTTCGCCATCCCCACAACCAGCGTCTTTGTCCCTTTCAAAGTCATCCAATTCGAACGGTCTTGGTCTCCCTAACACCTAACACCTAAAACCTGCTTTACCTGAGCTTCAGCGTCGTCAGCGCAAACAGCGCCAGCACCAGCCCCGCAATCCAGAACCTCGCAATGATTTTCGATTCCTGCCAGCCCAGCGCTTCGAAATGGTGATGCAGCGGGGCCATCTTAAAAATCCGTTTGCCGCGCAGCTTGAAGCTCCCGACTTGCAGGATGACGGAAATCGCTTCGATGACGAATACTCCGCCGACGAACCCCAGCAGGATCTCCTGCTTGATCAGCACCGCCAGCACCGCCATGGCGCCTCCCAGCCCCAGCGAGCCCACATCGCCCATAAAAATGTCCGCCGGATGCGCGTTGTACCAGAGAAAGCCCAGGCTGGCGCCGGTCATCGATCCGGCGAAGATCGTCAGCTCGGAGGTGTGAGCGTTGCGCTCGAGCTGCAAATACGCCGCCAGCTCCGCGTGCCCGCCCGCGTAGCACAGCACGGTGAGCGCCCCCGAGGCAATCACCATCAACCCAATGGCCAGCCCGTCGAGCCCATCGGTCAAATTCACCGCATTCGACGCGCCCACCATCACAAACGCCACAAACAAAAAAAACGGCACAAACGCCAGCGGGTACACCACCGGATGCAGCATAAAAGCATCGATCATCAGGTCCGGCTTCCACTGCTTGAAAAAGGGCACGTTCATGGCGGTCGTATACAGCCCATGCACCTTCAACATCAGCAGCACGCCGGCCAGCGCAAACGCCACCAGTACTTGGAAAAACAGCTTGCGGCGTCCGGTCAGCCCCAGATTGCGCCTCTTCATCACCTTGGCATAATCGTCCGCAAAGCCGATCGCCGCGTAAGCCACCAGGCAGAACAGCGCAATCCACACGTAAAACTGCCGCAAATCGGCCCACAGCAGTGTCGGAATCACGATGGAGATCACGATCAGCACACCACCCATCGTCGGCGTGCCCGCCTTCTTCTGGTGTGATTTCGGCCCTTCCTCGCGAATGTACTGCCCGATTTGGAATTCCCGCAGCCTCGTAATCAGCCACGGCCCCAGCGCGATGCACAGAAACAGCGCCGTGAGACTGGCAAACGCCGTGCGGAACGTGACGTACCGGAAGACACGAAACGGGCTGACGTAGGGGAAAAGTTTCTCGTAGAGAAGATAGTAAAGCATGAACTGCTGCCCGGCCCCTGATGACTATGCCAACACCCGATCGAGCGCCCGTTCCACCCGCACCCCGCGCGACCCCTTGAACAGCACGGCATCGCCCGCCCGCAGCCTCGCGCACAGGAAGTCGCCCGCCGCCACAGGGTCCTCAAAAAAAAACGCGGCGCCGTCCGACAACCCCGCCTTCACAGCCTCCTCGACTATGAAGCGGGCAGCGCCGCGTATACCAATCAGCACATCAACCCCCTCCACCGCTACGTATCTGCCGATTTCGCGGTGCAGAGGCTCAGTCGACTGACCAAGCTCGAGCATCTCCCCCAGTACGGCAATTCGCCGCTTGGCCGGCGTCTCGCGCAGCACGTCCAGCATCGCGCGCGCCGCCTCCGGGTTCGAGTTATAAGAATCGTTCCAAATCACCACGCCGTTATGTTCCAGCCGTTCCCCGCGCATCTTACCCGGCGCGAGACTGCGCACGGCGTCGCGCAGCCGTTCCGCCGCAATCCCGAACACCTCCGCCACCGCGATGCCCGCGAGCACGTTGGAAAGTCCATGCCGTCCCACTAGGGGGCTCTCAAAGCTCACACCCCGGCAATCGAACCGCACACCGTCAGTGCCGAAGTCTACATTTTCTGCCGTGACGTCGGCGCTCTCTGCCAGCCCGTAGGTCACCACGCGGCCGCGGCACACCTCTCGAAACCCCGCCACCAGCCGGTCATCCGCATTCAGTACGGCCACCCCATCTGGAGCCAGCTCCTCAATCAGTTCCCGCTTGGCGAACGCCACTCCTTCGATCGAGCCGAAAGCCTCCACGTGCGCGTACCCCACGTTGGTCACCACTCCGACATCCGGCCGCGCGATCCGTGCCAGCGCACGAATCTCGCCCGCGTGGTTCATCCCCATCTCCAGAACCGCCGCACGGCTCTCGTCGGGGAGCCGAAGAATCGAAAGCGGCAGGCCGAAGTGATTGTTCAGATTCCCGATCGTCTTCCCTACCGCCATCTCCACACCCAGCAGATTCGCGATCACGTCTTTCGTAGTCGTCTTGCCCGCGCTGCCCGTAACTCCCACCACCCGGCCGCCCCAGCGGCACCGCGCCCATGCCGCCAGCTTCTGCATAGCTGCCAGCGTATCCTCGACCACCAACTGCCCGGGCAGGCCCAGGTTGCGCTCCGCCACCACGCCGGCCGCGCCTTTCTCCATCGCGCTCGCCGCGTAGTCGTGACCGTCAAACTGCGGGCCCCGCAGTGCAAAGAACAGATCGCCCGGCGCGATCGTTCGTGTATCGATGCTCCACCCGGAAATCAACCGTCCGGGAGCGCGGGCCGCCACCGCCTCGGTAGCGCGCGCTACCTCATCCCATGCCAATGTCATCCGGAAACGTCCGGGCGCCGCCGGTACCCGAAACCGCGAAGCACATCCCGGGCCACCTCCCGGTCATCGAACGGAATCGTACGATCCTTCACAATCTGATAGGTCTCGTGCCCCTTTCCCGCCAGAATCAGAATATCGCCCGGCCGCGCTTCTTCGATGGCCCGCCGGATCGCCGCCGCCCGGTCGGGTTCCACCAGACACGGTGTGTCTTTCCGGCGGATTCCCACAAGCACATCGTTCATAATATCCAGCGGATCTTCCGAGCGCGGATTGTCGCTCGTCAGCACCACCAGGTCGCTCAGCTCCGCTGCCACCTGGCCCATGAGCGGCCGCTTGGTGCGGTCCCGGTCGCCTCCGCAGCCAAATAGCGTGACCACGCGCTTCGGCTGAAGGCTCCGCGCCATCGAAATCACGTTGCGCAGCGCATCGTCGGTGTGGGCGTAGTCCACCACCACCACGAACGGCTGCCCTTCATCCACCCGCTCGAACCGCCCCGGGACGGAACGGCAGTTCGCAATGCCACGCACGATCGTCTCCGCCGGGAGGCCGTAACTGAGCCCCACCCCGCACGCCGCCAGAATGTTATAGACGTTGATGCGGCCAATCAGCGCGGATTGCACGGAAAAGCGTTTACCCTCCGCCTGCACCTCAAAATGCAGGCCCTCGTAACTCGACGAGATGTGCCGCGCGCGCACCGTAGCGTCTTTTCCCAGTCCGTACCAAAGGACCTTCGTCTCGCGCCCCACCGCGATCTTCGGCCCGTAGGAATCGTCGCGGTTGATCACTGCAGCCGGCGGCGCCGGCGCGCCCGCGCCCGTGAACAGCATCTGTTTGGCGGCGAAATAATTCTCCATGGTCTGGTGAAAATCCAGATGATCGCGCGTCAGATTGGTGAACACCGCCGTGTGAAAATGCATTCCGTAGATGCGGCTCAGCGCCAGCGCGTGCGACGAGGCTTCCATGGTCGCGAACGTCCCTCCCATCCGTTCCAGGTCCGCCAGCAGCCGGTAAAGATCGAGTGATTCCGGCGTCGTATTCACCGCAGGCAGCACCTTGTCTCCCAGGTGATACTCGATCGTCCCGATCAGCGCCGTGGTCTTGCCGGCCGCGCGCAGAATCGAATCCACCAGATAGGAGGTTGTCGTCTTGCCGTTCGTGCCCGTGATCCCGGTGACCCCGATCCGCTCATCGGGCCGGCCATAGAAATTCCGCGCCGCCAGCGCCAGCGCCTGGCGCCCGTGCTCCACTTCGATCCAGGCGCCCTGAAACCCTCGGGGTGCCGGCAACTCGCTCGCTACCGCAGCCGCCCCCGCCTTCGCCGCCTGCTCCGCGAAACTGCGCCCATCGGCCCGCGCGCCAGGGAATGCGAAAAACAGCCCCCCTTTTTTTACCCGGCGGGAATCATACGCCAGTTCCTCGATCGTTTTTTGGCCAAGCTCCGCCCCCAGCGGCTTTTTCAGCCGCACTCCTGCGAGGACCTCAGCGAGGATCACAAGTGGCGCCCTCTATTCCAGCCTAGCCCAGCCTCAACGCGCGAACTCGACCCGGACCCTTTCCCCCTCATGCAGCGCGCTGCCTGCCGGCGGATACTGCGCGCGCGCGATCCCGCTGCCATCGAGCGACACCGCCAACCCCAGCGCCGCCGCTTCCTCCACCACCGCGCGCATCGTCTTGCCGCGGAAATTCGGAACTCGCGGCCCGGTCTCGGGAGCCGCGGGCTCTTCTGCACCCGCAATCTGCGCCGCCGTCTCCTCCATCACATTCGGGTCGGTCGACCCCAGATCGGCAATCGCGAGATCGTCCGCATCATCATCATCCTCGGCAGGCTGCGTCTGTTCCGGCTGCGGTTCGGCATCCGGAAGATCCTTCGGCACGTCCAGAACGCGCAGCGCTTCGGTCGCCACCGCCTGGAACACCGGTGCGGCTACGGCCCCGCCCATACCCCCGTTGCCCGTTGTTCCGATCAGCGTCACCGCGATCACGAAAGCCGGGTTCGTCACCGGTGCAAATCCGATGAACGACGCGTTGTACTGGTGTGTGTAGTGGTGCGTTTTGAGATCGAAGATCTGCGCCGTCCCTGTTTTGCCCCCAGCCGTATAGCCCGCCAGATGCACGTGCCGGTGCGCCGTGCCGTGCGGACTGATCACCACGCCTTCCATCATCTGGCGCATCGTGATCGCCGTCTGCGGCTTGAGAATGCGGACCGGCGCCGCCGTGGGCGTGAAGCTGTCGCCGTCCTTCAGAATCAGTTTGGGCTTGATCAGCAGCCCGCCGTTGGCGATCGCCGCGCAAGCCCGTGCGAGCTGCATCGAGGTGGTGCTCACTTCATGTCCCATGGAAATCGACGCCAGCGAAGTCGTCCCCCACCGGTCGAGCCGGCGGACCACACCGCTCGATTCCGCCGGCAGCCGGATGCCCGTGGTGCTTCCAAAGCCGAAACGCCGCGCATATTGGTACATGTTCTGCGCACCTACCCGAAACCCGATCTGGATCGCGCCGATGTTGCTCGACCGCTCCAGCACTTCGTGCATCGGAATCACGCCGAATCCGTGGTGAGCCTCGTGAATCACACGCCCGGGAAGGCGCAGCACCCCGTTGTAGCAGTTGATGGGCGAATCCGGCCGCAGTTCCGTCGTCTCCAGCGCCGCCGAGAGCGTCACCACTTTGAATACCGACCCCGGCTCGAATGGCACCGAGACCGCCAGGTCGAATCGGTGCGCCCCATCGTCACCGGGTTTCGGCGGTTCGTTGGGATCGAAGGTCGGATAGTTCGCCAGCGCCAGAATCTCGCCGTTGTAAGGGTTCATCACAATCACGCTGCCGGTGCGCGCGTGGTGCTCCTCGACTCCCTTCGCCAGTTCCCGCTCCGCCGCGAACTGAATGCGCGAATCGATCGTCAGGGTGAGCGGCGCCCCGGCGTGCGGCCGCGCCGCCACTTGCGAATCGATGCCGCGCCGTTTCACATCCGTGAGCATCAGCTCCTGGCCCGCATGGCCGCGCAGCTCGGCATCCAGGCTCCTCTCGATCCCGGCATTGCCCCGCTCGTCATGATCCACCGACCCGAGCACGTGCGCCGCGAGCGTGCCGTTGGGATAGTGCCGCTGGCTCTCGGTCGCGAAATCGATCCAGTCTAGGTGCAGGCTCCGCAGCTCCTCCGCTTCGGCGCTCGAAATCTTTCGCTTGACCCACAGGAAGCCGCGCTGATGGTCGTAGGCCTGGCGTATCCGGTTATGCAGCTCGCCCGCGTCCAGATGCAGAATCCGCGCCAGGATCTCCGAAGCAACCCCCATATCCGGGACCTTCAGCGGATTCACCGATACCGACTCCACCGGAATGCTCATCGCCATCGGCTGCCCCGTACGGTCAAAAATCGGCCCGCGCGGCGCCGGAATGTCCACTTTCATCTCCTGCTGCTGCCACGCCAGACGCGCGTAGTCTTTATGATGGATAACCTGGAGCGAAATCAGCTGGCCGAAGATCAGCCCTGCCCACAGTAGCGCGGCGCCTGCAAGCCACGTCAGGCGCGTGGAATAGGAGAGGTCCCGCAGCGGGCGGAGTTCCTGCCTGTCCATCAGTACAATCCTGGTAAGCGGCTCCTGGACAGGCATGCATGCCTACCTACTTGGTGAGATTCATGGCCATGGTCCCGTCAGCGTGAGGATCCAGATGGATCACCTGGCCGGGCGCGGGCTCCAGTAGCTTCTGTTCCTTGGCCAGCTTCTCCAGGCGCGCCGGGCTGACCAGCGCTGCCTCGTCCACCTCGAGCGCGCTGCGCTCATCAATGAGCCGCTGCCGTTCCTGCTTGAGCGCCTGCACCTGGTAGCCGGCAAATGTTCCCCACACCGTGGGCGCCAGGGCTCCGGCCAGCAGCATCGCCAGCACCGCAAAAGCGCCGATCGCCGACCAGCATTCGCGCGCCGCGCGCGGATCTCTTTGTTTCAGGATGCGCGAGTTGTCGATGTGCTTGACATAGAAATAGACGTCCTCGTTTGGCAAAGCCCGCAGGCGGAAGGAATCCGTGCCCCTGGGGGCCGCGTGCCGCACCGGAGCCGCCAACGCCTCCTCGCTGTAAATCACCGCCTCGTCTTTCCTGAAGTATGTAGCCAGCGTTGCCATGGCTTGTTGCTATCCTCGTCACCGAAATGCGGCGGCCCGCAGCTTTGCACTGCGCGACGCCGGGTTATCTTGGATTTCCTCCTGAGAAGGCGTTACCGGGTGCTTCGTCAGCACCTCCGCAAGTCCTTCCCGCCCCCAGCTTCGAAACTTCTCCTTCACTTTCCTGTCTTCGAGCGACATGAACGAGATCACTGCGATCCTGCCTCCGGCCGCGACCAGGCCGGGCGCCAGTTCCAGCAAACGGTCAAGCTCGCCCTGCTCGTCGTTGACCACCATCCGCAACGCCATGAAGGTGCGCGTCGCCGGATGCAGATGGCCCGTCCGGGGCACGGCCCGCTCCACCACACCGGCCAGGTGCAGTGTGCTCCGTATGGGCCGCGCCCGAACGATTGCTCTGGCTATCCTCCGCGCCCTCCTTTCTTCGCCGAAGTGGTAAATCCAATCGGCGATTGCCTTTTCGGCGGCTGAATTGACCAAATCTCCGGCCGTCATACGCTGGCTTTGGTCCATACGCATGTCGAGCGGGCCATCGGTCAAGATCGAAAAACCCCGGTGTGCCTCGGTCAATTGGTAGCGGCTGACCCCCAGGTCGGCTACCAGACCGTTCACCTTTCCAAGACCCTGTAATTCCGAGAACTTGCCTTGCTGAAACCGAATGCGGCCGGCAAACTCCGTCGTGTTCGCCCGCGCAAACTCCAGCGACTCCGCGTCCCGGTCGTTCGCAATCACATAACCCGTGGTCAGCCGCCGCGCGATTTCCCGCGTGTGCCCCCCAAGTCCCGCAGTTGCATCGAGATAGATCCCATCGGGACGTATCGCCAGGTACTCGAGAGCCTCGGCGCAGAGCACCGGATCGTGCATACGCCATCACTTCAATCCCGCCCTCTCGAGCAGATCCACATTTTCCGAAGCCGACTTGGAAGCCCGC
>JASHOO010000341.1 GCA_030041035.1 Bryobacteraceae bacterium
TGTGTGTTCCCCTTCAACGTGATCAGGCGCGAGTCATCCACGGCCTGCGTAATTCGCGGCCGGACATAAGTCGTTTGTGCGCCGCATAGGCTGGTAATGATTAAGGAAAGTAAAACAAGACTGTAGAAGGAAGGGCAGTGAAACACTTATTACAACCTCCGATCAGCAGCAAACTAGTGAAGTATACCGCGACGGCGCACTTAGGAAAATGGGTGTTTCAATTCTCCACATAGTCGCCGGATTACGTCCCGAGCCTAACCAAAGATATATGTACTCTGCCGGAGCCAGGGACCTAGAATTGAGAGGGGGCGCATGGGATCTCGCCGTACGCCGTTACAGGTCACTGAATCTTGTCTTGCCTTGATTCGGAAAAGCCCACAGCGACCCGCGACGCGAATAGCAACATCGGGAGTGACTCTTGATCTCCATCCGCAAAGAAATCAACGAATCCCAGCAGCTTGCCGATAGTTTCGCGGGCCTCGTCAAAGTGTTTCTGGAGGTGGCGGCGGCCATCCCCAAAGCGGCGCTGCCCGCCGATCCCGAACTGTTCGCCCTCTGCGGCCAGAAAGTCGAGCAGACCGCGGCTACTCTTTCAAAAGGCCGTCCCGAGATGGCCGCCGTTCAGACCGCCGGCCAACTCTCGCTTCAGCAGATCGATCAGATCTGCGCCGCCAACCAGGCCGCCTTTGACGAGCGTGATGCCGCCGTCAAAGACGTGGTTGCCATGGTCGCCAAGGCGATCGGCGGCATTAAGTGCGACGGAGAACGCCAGAATTCGGTCCTGGCCAGTCTCGCCGATGGCTTCGAGTCGCTCTCCCGGATCGATGACGTCCAGGAACTCCGCCGGCGCTTGAAGGATGACGTGCACGCGCTGCGCAAAACCGTGGACGAAATGCGCCGCGATAATGAGGATGCCGTCCGCCGTTTTGAAGCCGATGTATCCGCCTTCGAGCAGCGTCTGGAAATGGCCCGTAAAGACTCCGGAACCGACCGGTTGACTGGCTTGGGCGGCCGCCGCGCCGCCGAGGGGCAGTTGCAGAAGATCTCCGCCGGTGGCCGTCCGGTCTGTCTGCTGCTGTTTGATATCGTCGATTTCCGCAAAGTCAACGAGGAGCAGGGCACCCTGTTCGGCGACAAGCTCCTCCAGGCCCTCACTCATCTGTTACATGCCAAATTCGGCGAGGAGACCGGCGTGTTCCGCTGGGCGGCGGATGAGTTCCTCGTGATCCTCGAGGGCCAGCCGTCGGTCGCCGTTGTGCAATGCCGTCACATTTGTTCCACATTCGCCAACAACACATATTTCGTCGTGAAGTGCGGCACCAAGGTCGCGTTGCGCGCCGATGTCGCCTTCGGCATCCACCAGTACGTCCGCGGTGAGACCATCGGTCAGTCGTACCGCCAGGTGCGCGAAGCACTCGATTCGAGCCGCGAGGCGGCGCGAGTGTGAGTTATACCGACCTCCAACAGAGACTTTCCGCCTTAGTAGCTTTTCAGTGCGCGCTCATGGGTCTGCGCGGTATCGATCCGGAAGCCTCCGAGGAGATGCTGTGGCAGACCTTGCTCGCAGATCTCATCGAGCACTACGCCTTCCGCAGGGTCTGGTACTGCCAGTGCGTGGATCATGGGGTTCGCCCCCTCGTTTCCGCCCCGTCACTGGCGCACGATCTCGAAGACGCCCCGGCCGAGATCGAAGATTCCTCGCCCGCCCCGGCAAGTGCCGACCTGGCCATGACGGTTTCTGTCGAAGGCCGCGCCGAGGGCCGACTGCTCATTTACAACGGCGGCCCGGTCACCCCCGATCAGGCCGAGCAGATTCGCATCCTCACCGAAGAAGCAGCCACCATCCTGGCCGGCTGGCGTTTCCGCCGCCGCAGCGAGGAAGCCCTCAAACAGGCCAAGTCGCAGGCCGAATCCGCTAATCGCGCCAAGAGCTTCCAGCTCGCCAACATGAGCCACGAAATCCGTACTCCCATGAACGGTATTCTGGGGATGATCGATCTGGTGCTGGACACCGAGCTCTCCGGTGAACAGCGCGAGCTTTTGGGTGACGCCCGAAATGCGGCGAAATCGCTCCTCGAACTGCTCAACGATATTCTCGATCTGTCGAAAATCGAAGCCGGCCGCCTGGAGCTGAGCCCCATCGAGTTCTCGCTGCGTGAATGCGTCCGGGAGGCCATTGCCACCTTGGCTATTAACGCCGGCCAGAAAGGCTTGCGCCTCACCGCGAACATTGCACCCGATGTCCCCGACCACCTCACCGGCGATAACCTGCGGCTTCGCCAGATTCTGCTGAATCTGCTGAACAACGCTATCAAGTTCACGCGCCACGGATCCATCGGTCTGGCCTTAAGCCTGGAGAGTCTTCACGGCAACATCGCCAAGGTACATTTCTCAGTATCCGATACCGGCCCCGGCATTCCGCCGGACAAAATTAATTCCATTTTCGAAGCTTTCCGCCAGGCCGATTCCTCCACCTCGCGCGAGCATGGCGGCACCGGTCTGGGTCTAACCATCTCCGCCCAGCTCGTCGCTTTAATGGGCGGCAAAATCTGGGTCGAAAGCAGGCTCGGCGCTGGCAGCACCTTCCATTTCACTGCCGACTTCGAACTCCCCGCCGCACTCCGCCCCCGCACGTTGCTGCCCGAATTCCAAGTCACCAGTTCCTGAGCCGGTTTGGCAAATCTCTGGCAATTGGCGTTTGTAACGCGCCGGACTT
>JASHOO010000342.1 GCA_030041035.1 Bryobacteraceae bacterium
GCCGCGCTGGACGATGCCGTCAAACGCGCCTTCCGCATCGATTCCAGCGCGAAAAGCCTCGATCGCGACATCGTGTTCGGCGCCTCCACCGGCGAGATCCTGCAACAGGGCGTGGTCCTTCGCGACCTGGCGCAGCAGCGCAGCGTACCGCTCGACGGCGCCGCTGAACCCGCTTCGCTCTGGGTCATGAGCCTGGATTCCCTGGGCCGCATGCTCAGCGCGCTGCCGCAGCGAACCGTGCGCATCCAGTTGCCGTAGCGGCGCCTGCCGTTATTCGCTCTTGATGGCCGCGCGAATGGGTCTTCCCGCTACTCCCTCGTACTCGTGATAATCGAGGCCCAGTAAATCCAGGATCGTCGGCGCGATGTCGCGCTGGAATACTTCGCTCGTGTTGGCCGCTTCGCCGAGCGCCGGCGTATCCGGCCCGATGATCGCCACCCAGATCTGCGCCGCCGCCGGAACTTCCTCACCGTGCGTGTGCCAGTCCTCAACCGTCCCGCCGCGGCCGTGGTCGCAAGTCACGATCAGCGTGGTCTTGCCGCGATAGGCGGGCGATTCGTTGACCGCCTCCCACAGCTTGCGCAATGACCTGTCCACGTAGCCGATCGCGTCCAGCACGCGGTTGTACTTGCGGTCGTGCGCCCAGTCGTCGGTCTCGTCGAAGGCAATGTGCATGAGGCGCGGCTGCGCCTGCCGAATATACTCGAGCGCCATTTCGAAAGTGATATAGTCGTGCCGTTCCTCGGTCCAGGGCGAAAGCACGTCGAATTGCAGCACGCTCAGTTGGCGCATCCGCTCGATGTCATGCGGGCCTTCATAGTTCCGGTAACCTGCGTTGATGACGATCGATCCCGGCGTGTGCTCGCCGATGAGCGAGAACGCTTCCCACGACGCGAACAGCGCCACTTGCGACGGCTCGAGACCCAGTTTCTGGCGCACAAATTCCAGCACCGTCGGCGTGGGGTTCCGGATGTCGACGTTGCCCTTGATGACGCCGTCCTGCGCGCGCCCCGTTAAGATTTCCGCATAACCCGGATACGAAACGCGAAACGAGTTTGTCACCCGAACCGAGCTGCCTTTGTTCAAATTCCCCAGCACCACACCCTCGGGCGCCAGCGTCGACCAGAAGAACGGCATCAGCACCTGCCGCCGTTCCTCCGGCGTTTCGCGCCACAGCCTGGTCCGCAGCGGCTTGTCGTCATCCATCCCTGTGCCCTTGGCATCCTTGAGCAGCGGGTCCATACCGCCGAAAAGGTCCTGCCAGCGAAGACCGTCGGCCGTAAACAGAATGACGTTGCGCGTCTGGCGTGACGCCGCAACACAACTGAAACCAACCAGGAAGAAAACCAGGAGCCGTCGAATCATCCCCGGATCATAGCGCAGCCGATTGACAACCACGTTACAGGCGCCTAGCACCTAAAACCTGACACCTGGCACCTGCCTTTAATACCTCGGCACCTTCGGATCGATCTCCAGGCTCCAGCGGTCAATGCCGCCCGCCATGCTGAGCGAGTCCACGCCCTGCTCGCGCAGCCATCCCACCACCTGCAAACTGCGCATGCCGTGGTGGCAAAACACGATGATGGGATTCTCTTCGTCCTCAAGCGCCGCCAGTGCCGCGGGAACCTTGCGCATTGGAATCACTTCCGCCCCCGCGATCGCCGCCTGCTGCACCTCGAACGGTTCCCGCACATCAATCAGCCGCAGCTTTTCGCCCGCATCCAGCCGCCGCTTGACATCCTGTGGAGTGATTTCGAAACTAGGGCTCGCCGGCACCTGACACCTGGAACCTGGAACCTGAAACCTATCTTTTCTCCCGCTTGATCTCGATGTTCAAGCGCTTGATCTTCTGATTCAGCGTCGAGAGCGGAACATGCAGGCTATCGGCGGCTTCGGTCTGGCTCCAGTTGGCCTTCTCCAGCGCCTCGATGATAATGCGCCGCTCGAAGTCCGCTACAATCTCGAACAACGAGGCGTCCGCCGGAAGCGGGCCGCCATCTGCGCGGCGGCGGATGCCGCTCGCTTGCAACAGGTTTTCGGGAAAAACATCCAGCGGCACCGGCGGCTCCGAGGCCAGCACCACCGCCCGCTCCACCACGTTCTCCAGTTCGCGTACGTTGCCCGGCCAGCTGTGGTCCATCAGGATCTGCAAGGCTTCCGGCAGAAAGTGCAGCACGGAGCGGTTCGAAGCGTCCAGGAATTTCTGATTCTCGCGGCAGTATTTCGTGAAGAAGTACTCCACCAGCGGAGGAATATCCTCCTTGCGCTCGCGCAGCGGAGGTAATTGAATGTTGATGACGTTCAGCCGGAAGTAGAGGTCCTGGCGAAATTTCCCCTCGTCCACCAGCTTTCGCAGATCGTCGTTCGTGGCTGCAAGAATCCGCACATCCACTTTGATCGTGTCGTTGGAGCCGAGCGGCTGGAATTCCTTCTCCTGGATCACTCTCAGCAGCTTGGCCTGCGTCTCCGGCCCGATGGTGCCGATCTCGTCGAAAAAAATCGTCCCGTGGTTGGCGACCTCGAAATAGCCCTTGCGCGCCTGGACCGCGCTGGTGAACGCCCCCTTCACGTGACCGAACAGCGTGGATTCCAGCAAATCCGGCGGCAGTGAACCGCTGTTCACCGGTACGAACATGAACTCCGCGCGCGGCGAATGCGCATGAATGGCTTTCGCAATTAACTCCTTGCCCGTGCCCGTCTCACCCGTAATCAGTATGGTCGAGCGCACGGGAGCCACCTGCGCCACCAGATCCAGCACGCGCAGCATGCGCTCGCTTTTGCCGATGATGTTCGGAAAACTGTAGCGCTGTTTGAACGCGCGCTTGAGGTGCGTGTTTTCGTAGAGCAGGCGCCGCTGCGTGATGGTGCGGTCGATCTCGATCAGCAGTTTGTCGTTTTGCCAGGGTTTGGTGAAATAGTCGTTGGCGCCCAACTTCAGCGCATTGACCGCCGTCTCGGTTGATCCGTACGCCGTGATCATGAAGATGGGGGTTTCGAGATCGCGGTCCCGGAGTTCCTTCAGCACGTCCATGCCCGAGCGGTCCGGCATCATCAGATCGAGCAGCACTAGATCGTACGCGTGCGATTCCAGCCGCCGCGACCCTTCTGTCCCGTTGGCCGCCAGGTCGACTTCGTAGCCTTCCAGCGTCAGCAGCTCATCCAGGCTTTCCCGAATATCGACTTCGTCATCGATGACCAGAACTCTGCCTTTTGCCGCAGTTACGGCCGGTTGCGGTTCAAGAACCGTCTCAGGCATTTACCGGCTTCCCCTGCGCCTCGCGCAGCCGCACCCCGGCCTTCGACCAGGGAAGCTCAATGTGAAACCGCGTCCCGCCTCCCGGCCGGCTGAAAGCTTCAATGCTGCCGGCATGTTCCTGGATGATTCCGTAACTCACCGAAAGGCCCAGGCCAGTGCCCTTCCGCGCGGTCTTGGTGGTGAAGAACGGGTCGTAGATGCGATCCAGATATTCCGGCGCGATGCCGTGCCCGGTGTCGATCACGTCCACTAGAGCGCCGCCTTCACCCGGTGAAGTCCGCACCTCGATCATGCCGCCGCCTTCCATCGCGTCCCGTGCGTTCAGGAAAAGGTTCAGGAACACCTGCTGCAACTTTCCGGCATTGCCTTGAATGGGCGCAAGCGTGGCTTCGAGCGACATCCGCATTTCCACGCCTGCCTTTTTCATTTGATGCTCCACCAGCGAGACGGTTTCCTGAATTACGCGGTTTAGATTCACTTCGCCGAATTCCGTGCTCGACGTCCGCGAAAAGTTCAGCAGCCCGTTCACGATCTCGCTCGCACGGAAGGTCGATTTCGCAATCTTGTCCAGCATGCGTGATTTCTGTTCATCTTCCGCCACCTGCTTGGCCAGCATCTGGGCATAACTGGAAATCACCGCCAACGGCGTGTTCACTTCGTGCGCCACCCCCGCCGCCAGCAGCCCGATGCTGCTCAATTTGTCCGCCTGCACCAGGCGTTTTTCCAGCTCCGCGCGGTCCGTGACATCGTCGAATATGATCAGCCGCCCGATATGTTCCTGGTTCTTGGAGACCAGCGGCGCGATGGCGATGTTCAGCGTGGCCTCCCGCACGGCTCCGATCCCGTTCCCATGACCATTGCCGTTCACAGCACTCGCCCCCGGTTCGAGCACGTATTTATAAATGTGGTGAATGCCGGTGTCGGCGCGCACCGCTTCGAATTGCTCCACCAGGTCCTGAGGAAACAGCGAGGCAAGCGGCTGGCCGACCGCCTTGTCGCGCAGGATCCCGGTCAATCGCTCGATCTGCGTATTCCAGCTTTCCACGCGGTCGTCCAGCCCCGCCGCCAGAATCCCCACGTTGATGGACTCGACGATATTCTCGCTGAATTCCTTTAGACGCTCGTATTCATCCACCTTGCGCGCCAGCGAGCTGTAGAGCCGCGCATTCTCGATGGCAATGCCCACGTAACCCGCCAGCGTCGCCAGCAGCTCCACGTCGACGCTCGAGAGAAAATCCCCGTCCGCGGTGCGGCTCACGCCCAGGTACGCTACCGTACCGCCGTGCACCACACACGGGATGTAGTAAGTGAGATCGAGATCCTCAATCGCCCGCCGTACCGAAGCCGGCCACGAGCCCGAAATGGCGTCCAGGCGATGGCGCGTGCGCTCGAAGAACAGGTACGGCTGGTCGCGCTTCCAGTCGAGGAAACTCAGATCCAGCGGGTCCCGTAACGTAATGGGCCGCGCGTTGCGGTCGCGCAGGCCGACACCCAGGTGCAGACGGAAGTGCGGCTGCGCGTTTTCTTCCGTCTCTCCACTCAGGAAGAACGCCAAGTGACTGATAGAAAGGGTCTTGGTGAGTCGGTCCGCGACCGAGTGCAGCATCGCATCCAGATCCGTCTCCGCACTCAACTCCCGCGCAAACTGCACGAGCGTCAGACGATAGTCATAGCGGTCCCTATAGAAGTAGCGGTCCAGCCGTTCCTGAATCCAGTTGCGGACCGGCTGAAACAGGAACGCGGCCGCCAGCATCACCACCACCAGGCCGGTATTGCTCAAGTCCCGGAAGTTCTTCTGTACCAATGTCCCCAGGGAAATGATAATGCCGTAGAAAGCGGCCAGTACGCACAGCGTCGCCAGTGTATACGCATACCCGCGCCGGAACAGGATGTCCACATCCATCAGCCGGTAGCGCACAATAGCGTAGGCTAAACTCAGTGGAATCAGTTGCAGAGATAGAACCGAGGCCTTCATCAGCGGCGTGGGAATGAAGCCGATCACGTACGGCAGGGCATAGAAGAGGGCGAATGGCAGGATTCCGGCAAACGTCCCGTTCCGCAGCCACTGCAACTGGCGGCGCGAAACCGGGTCTTCGACTTTTCGATATTCGATAGCAAGCGCCAAGCCGCCAATCAGATACACGAATACCAGCAGCGCCATCCACATGCGGTCGATGAGCCAGCGCAGCTCAATGAGCGGGATAGAAGTGTGGAGGATGCCGGAGCTGGCCAGCAGGTACAGCGCAATCATCGAACCTGCAAGGACATAAAAACCGCCGACCACGATCCGCCGCCGGAACCATTTCCGCGGCTCCGGAAACGCGAGGCAGAAGTGGACGAAGATCACCGGCGCCAGAAGTCCCGCAGCCACATTGCCCCAGTACATTAACTTGTCGAAATTATTCAACTTACCGGTGTAGTGGAAGGTGCAGAAGATGAAAGAAACCAGGCAGAAAACGTAGAAGTGCTGAGATTTGTAAGCGGTGTTGCGCCTGAAATACACGAACAGGCCGATCACCAGGTATGTAATCCCAACAAAATAAAGGTAGTATACTGCAGGGTCGCGAGGCGTATCACCGACCACGAGCTTCTTGATCTCGATTTCCACCCCGCTGCGCCGCACTACGTAGGTGGTCTGGTAATTGGCTCCGATGCGAACCAGAACCTTCTGTACATCAATGGCTTGGCGGATCGGTGTTTCGCCGATCCGGACCAGGATGTCGCCATCGTGCACGCCCACACGCGCCGCCGGACCGTTCTTGTCCACGCTCAGCGCCTGAACTCCCGCGCTGCGATCGACCCAGATCACGCCGTCGTCGGGCAGGCGGAAGCGGCTTTGCTGCTGAAAATTGATGACCGCCGATACACCCGAAGCGAGTGTAAGCAGCGTCAACAACGCGGTCGAAAGCTGGAACTTCAGTTCCTGGAACATCTAGCCGGCCCGATCAGACAGGGAACCCCAACAGTTTAGCTCACTTGGCTTTGCACGTCGGCTGCCAGCTGCATGAAGCCGTGTTCATTCCAAAATTTGAGAGTTCTATTGCACTTAGGCGCGTTGAGTTTTCAAGCAAATTCGAAATTCGGGAGAATCATGTTACACGGAAGCATAGCGGGCACAGGCTAAATGCTGACCTTGGGATAGCGCTTCCGCATCCAGGCTACGAAGGATTCCGGGACGGGCATAGTAGATAACCTTCCCTGGCGCACCAGAGCCCAGTCATCGAAGCGACTTGACTGCTTAATTTCGTGCAAGGTGGTGGGCGGATCGAGACGGCGGAGGAATTCGAGATCAACGACGATCAATTTGGTGGATTTGGGGTCGGGACGCGGCTCGGACACTACTTGGGCCAGGCCGACGATGGCGGAATCACCACCGCTATGGTAAATGAAAACGCGGTCTTTGGGCCGCATGGCGGCGATGGCGCGTAAGGCCTGTGGATTCTTCACGCCGTCCCAGACGGTTTGGTGTTCGCGTTCGAGTTGATCGACGGAGTAGGTTTCGGGGTCGGTTTTGGCGAGGAAATAGTTCACGGAGTGATATGCTACCGCGATTGCTGGGGGAGGCGCCAGAACAGCCAAGCGGCCACCACCGCAAGGATGGAAGCTATGGCGAGCATGGGCGGGTAGCCGTAGCGGGTGACAATGACGCCACCGCCGGCGGCGGCGAGGGCCTGAGCCAGGAAGGTGACCAGAAAGAACAGAGCGGAGGCGCCGCCGCGGCGGGCGGGATCCACCTGATTCATGAGCAAAGAGGCGGTTCCAGGCTCGCTCATGTACTGGAAGCTCATATAGGCCACATAGAGTGCGGCGGCGGCATAGGCGGAAGAGCTGCCCGCAAGGGAGGCGAGCGCGAGGGCGGTGATCAGTTCCATGCCGGCGACGCCGCGCGCGAGTCCAAAGCGCCGCAAAACCAAAGGTGACAGCAGGACGGTCGCCACCTGTCCCATCTGGGCGAGCGTGAAGATGAGGCCGATGCCTTCGACCGGCATGCGATATTGGCGGTGGAAAAAGGCATTGAAC
>JASHOO010000343.1 GCA_030041035.1 Bryobacteraceae bacterium
GGTCTGCCGTTCTTCTTCGGCCGTAACGTGTACCTGGCCATCCAGGGCGCCACTACCAGCGGCGGCACCGGCCCCTTCTGGGCCTACTAGCGGACGCGCCTGCCGTTGGGGCGAGCCCCGCCTTGCCCTGCGCTTACAGAAGCGAACCCAGCGTCCAGACCGTCACGCTATTCTGATCGTCATCCACCGCGGCAAAGCGCACCGCGCCTTGCGAAATCGCGGCCACCACTCCGAAAGCCGCGCCCGGCGCTCCCGGGTCGAGCTGGTAGGTCGCCACCAGATTCCCCTGCTCGGTGAACTCCACCAGATCGTTCTGCGTGCCCCCCACGTTTACGCCATCGCCGTTAGCGGTGATGAGAGTGCCCTCCGGTGTGAGGGTCAAGCCCAGCGGCCCGTGCAGGACCGTCGAATTTGCAAACACCAGCGATCCCGTGCCGGCGCTGCCGGTGCGCTCCGCGGCCTCGGGGATGGCGAAGATCTCGTTGTCCGCCGTGGAGGCGACGTACAGAGTGTCACGGAGCGGATCGTACGCCAAACCCGTCGGCCCCACCGCCACGATCGCGGGAATGAGCTGGTGGCCGAAGCCGGACCCGATCCGCGTCTTGCTGACCACCATGATTCCGCCGTTGCCCATGGCCAGATTCAGCCGCGTCACCGTTCCACTCAGCACGTTGCTCACGAAGACTTGCGCCTTCGGTCCCTGATCGTTGATGGCGAGGTCCCATGGGCTGTCCAGAAGCTGCGGGTCATTGAGCGTCACGACCAAATTTCCGTTTCGATTGAAAATCTGGAGCGATCCCTGTCCGGGCGTCGAAACCCCGTCGGGATAGGCCACCGGAAGGTTCCCCACAATCACGAAGCCGCGCGACAACACTCCCAGAGCAGTGGACAATCCAATGAGCGGCGAAGTGGCGAACAGCGTCTGCTGGCCTGCCGGCGAAATGCTGACGATGGTTGTGCCCGTTCCCTCCAGATTGCTGCTGGCGTTGAAGTTTGAGACCAGCACATCGCCCGGCGCGATGCTGCCGCCGAGCGGAAAATCGTCGGGGACGAAAGCCACGCCGTAGGGATTCAAGTCACCGTTGGCCGGGGTGGTCGAAGTGGTCCGGGCCGGGAGCGAATTCAGGAGCAACCGTGAAAACGGCCCTTGCGCCCGCGCCGCCCCTCCCAGCAGCGCGGCCGTCACCAGGATGCGAAGAAGAGATTTGTGTGTCATTCCTCCATTTGACCTGTTCCCGCATGTCACATTTATAAACTGTTTGTTAAGTCCGTCCGACAAAGCACGTGTGCAGACGCACGATGGACCCGGCGAACGCCGGGCCCTTGCCGGCAGTGCAGGCGGCCGTAGAGCGCCTGGCCGCCCTCCAAGGTGCTTGGCCCAGAGTTTAGATGTGCCATATATGGTACCCTATATAACATGATCAAGACCACGATCTACATGGAGCCATCCGTCGCGCTCAGTCTGCGCCACCTGGCCTCCGTGCAGGGCCGTTCCCAGGCGGAGATCATACGCGAAGCCATCGAATCGTACACCAGCAAGTCGCTCGGCCGGCCTCGGCCCAAGGGCATCGGCGCTTACGATAGCGGCCGTTCCGATGTTTCCGAACGCGCCGGGGAACTGATGCGCCGCGCGGCCCGGAGCCGCAAGTGGCGCTAGTCGCCGACGCGGGAGCGATCTACGCCCTCTACGACAAGCACGATCGCCACAGCGCTCGGGTCCGCCGCGCCTTCGACCGCGAGCGCGGCATTGTCGTGATTCCTGCCGCCATATTGGGCGAGCTGGACTACCTGTTACGTGTTCACCTCGGCATAGCCGCGGAACTGGATTTCATGGAGAGCCTCCTCAGCGGCGCATTCACGTTGGAGAATCTGACCGCCGAAGACCTGGCCCGCTGTCACGAACTCATCACCCAGTACCGTGATCTGGATTTGGGGCTCGCCGACGCCGCCGTCATCGCCACCGCCGAGCGCCTGGGCATCGATCGCATCCTCACCGTCGACGAACGCGATTTTCGCGTCGTCCGCTCCAAGCGCGGCCGGCCGTTTGTGCTGTTGCCGGCGGATGGAAAATAGTGTGTGGTTCGATAGCGGGCTGTCCCAGGGCGAGGCGTGCCTCGCCCCTACAGTGCGTGTGTTGTAGGGGCCGGACATGTCCGGCCCGGCGCTAATAAAAGGGCTGGTAGCGGCGATAATACACTTATGGCGACGGATGTGAACCGCAAGATCAGGAAGCTGAGCCCAGCTCAGCGCAAGAAAGTCGAAGCCCGTGCCGCCGAACTCCTGAAAGAGACTCGCCAAGCCGCAGGAAGGCATTCGCGCGTCCGTTTGCCACTCATCCGGTCCAGGCACCGTGGCACTCTTGACCTGACGAATGCCGAAATTGAAGATCTGCTAACGTGAAGACCGCCGGACTGGCTCCGCTACGATACTAGCATGAAGCAGCAAGCCCACCGCCTGAAGGGCTGGGTGCAATCTCAACCGCGCCAGGCTACGTTCGGTATGCTGGAGGAAGAACATGGGCATCGAGCTGCTCGACAAAACACGAGAGGAAATCCAGCGCATCGCCGCCCGGACAACGGCTTGAGTCCCCTCATCCGGGACCGCGTCCTACGCGAAGCTGTCCCGCTATGAGGGACGATTGGGCCTACCTCCAGCACATTCTCCAGTG
>JASHOO010000005.1 GCA_030041035.1 Bryobacteraceae bacterium
CTGACCGTATCGACTACGTGATTGGCAAGCACACATTGCAGTTCGGTTTCGATTATGACCGCACCTGGGATGCGGACACCGATGATGGCGGCGCGGATCCGAATGAAGCGATCGATTTCGGGTCGCCGCTCGGATTGTATGAATTTCCGAATCTGGAAGCCTTTGCGCTCGGGGAGTACATCAATTTCAGCCAGGCCGCGGGAAATCCGACTTTTTCTTTTGTCGTGCCTTATTACGGATTTTACGTGGAGGATTCTTTCCGCGTCTTGCCGCACTTGACGCTGGATATCGGATTACGCGAGGACTTCCAGGTTTACCCGCAGCCAGCGAAAAATCCGGCGTTCCCGCTCACGGGACAGTACCCGAACCAGTTTCTCCGGCTTGCGCCGCGCTTCGGATTTGCCTGGCAACCCGCGTCGAAGACAGTGGTCCGCGGCGGCTTCGGAGAGTTCTATACCAACATGAACGGGCTGAACTACCGGAATGCCGTGATCTCGAACGGGCTTGCGTCGCAGCAGTCCGAGGCCAGCGCCAGTTACACCTCCGGCCCGCCGAATCAACAACTGCCGGCGTTCCCCACCATTCTCCCCGCGAACTCCCCGCTGTTCGCGAGTTCTCCGGACATTTCCCTGGTTTCTCCTCAGTTCCGGGCGCCAGATATTTTGGAGGCGAGTTTGCAGATTGAGCGAGAGATTTCCGAGAACACAACGGTAACTATCGGCACTATGTGGAATCACGGCCTGCACATCCTTTCTGGCAGCGCCTACGACTTGAACCTGATGCCGTTGCAAGGTACCACAACGTACGTCGTGTGTCCTCCAGGAACAGTCGTCGCGCCGTGCAAGGGACAGGTGATCACGCTGCCGAACATGGACAATGGCCTGCTGGCGGAAGGCCGCATCAATCCAAACCTGGGTCAGATCAACGAACTCATAAGCCCTGCACAGAATTATTACAACTCCATGTTCGTGCAAGTGCAGCGCCGCATGTCACGTGGGCTTTCGCTGCAATTTTCCTACACGCTTGCCAAGAGCATCATGCTGGATGGAATGGACTTCAACAATCAATTCGACTTCAGCAATACCCACGCCCCTTCTCTGCTCGACCAGCGGCATCGCGTCACCGTAGCCGCCGTCTACCGGCCCGGACTCGAAAGACTGGCCGGACCGGGCGCCGGTCACGCGTTGCTCTCGGGTTGGGTGCTCAGCAGTGTAATGGAGTTCTCTTCCGGTCGTCCGTATGCGAGTTTACTGAGCCCAGCGTGCACGAGTTCGACTTTATCATTCAGCAATTGCAACGGCGCCAATGACAATCTGAACGACACCGCCTTTAACCAGGACACTGCAAACACAGCGGGCGGCATCAATGGCGCTGGCCCCACACCTGGCATTGGCCTGAACTCCTTTTACGGCCCGTGGCTGGAGAGGGTCGACGTTTCGCTGACCCGCAGTTTTTCGCTCAGGGAAGGCAAGGAACTGCAGCTTCAAGTGCACGCTTTCAATCTCTTCAATCACTCCAACTACTACGTGCAGAACGGCGATGGCATCAACCAGTTGCAATACAACCCGATCGGGGCTAACTGCGGGGACGGGGTTACCTTGAACCAGACCTGCTACCTTGTGCCAAACACCGGCGCGGGCAACTTCGGAACGCTACAGGAAATCAGCCCGAATGGCTTGCCGCGCACGTTGCAGTTTTCCGCACGATTTATGTTCTAGGCGGTTGTTTGATGAATACCGACACAGCGTGCAAAGCTCTGTTGTCCGCTTCCCGGCCTGCTAAAACCTTAGCTTCAATTCCACCCACGCTCGACGAGGAGCGCCGGGCGCAAAGAAAGTGGCACTCTCCGCGGGGGCGTTGCCGGCGAAGGGTCCGCTGGTATACGCCGGGAAAGGCAGCGATTGGATGGCCCCCTGGGCGCTTAAAGCCGTATTCGATAACCATGCAGCGGTGTAGTATTGGTGGTTGAAAACATTGTCCACCTGGACCGCCAGTCGGAGGCGCCGCGTCAAATCGTAGTGAGCCCGGAAATTGGTGATGGCGTAACCAGGCGAAACGCCAGGCCCGAGATAGTAGACACCGTCCGCAGTATAGGCATTATTCTCGTTGCCTCGGGCATAGGAACTTGAGTCAACCACCTCATTAAATTCGATTAAGAGTTTTGGCGTTGGCTGATAGAGCAAATACGCCTTTCCACTCTGCTTGGGAATAAGTGGTATGCGATTTCCCGGATGAACAGTGATGACGCCTGGAAGCCCCGGATAACCTTCCAACGCGAGATTGTTGGTGTTATTTGCCGATCCGTCCAGGGTCTCGACGCTTTGATAGGTAGCCGACAGGAAGGTCCAGTCCAGACCCCAGGTCACCGGCCCATTGCGTCCATCGAGATCCCCGTCAAATCCTTCGCGGAGCGTTTTGGCGAAGTTCTGAAAATAACCCGTCCCGGTTTGCGGAGCTGCGATGAAGAGAATATCATTATGATTCTCGTCGCGGAATGCTCCCGCGTTCCAGCTTAAACCCCGCAGAAAGCTGATCTCGGGTTTGCCCCGGAGGCCGACCTCCCAGGTGTCGGTTACGACCTGCTGGAGCGGCGGGTCGGCAGACAACGCATTGGGCAGGCTGCACGGCGCTTCCGGATTGGCGCAGCCAAGCTCGATGGATGTCGGCGCACGGCTCCCCTGCGAGTATCGCGCGTAGGCGTTCAGGCTGGAAATGGGACTCCAGGTGAGGCCGATCGCCGGATTGAATCGTTGAAATACGTAGTCCGCGGTGAGCGAGTTTGGTCCGGGGATGGGATTGATGCGATCGAGATTATCGATGGTAAACCTGTTGTACCTTCCTGAGACAGTAACATTCACGTTCTTCGCAACCGTAAGTGTATCGGTGAAATAGACACTCCAGTTAGGAGTAATTCCGTGCAGATCCACCTCTGAGTTGACGGCATTCACACTGCTCGATCCATCCTGCCATGCCGGAACGCTAACGAGCGTGTAGTTTGGAAGGACATAAGCATAGTCAGTCGTCTGTGTATAAGTCACGTTTCCGCGATCCACGCTGGCGCCGGCGGCCAATTGGTTCCTTCCCACGCTTGTAGAAGTAACCCATGTAATTTGTCCCGACAGGCCATATTCATTCTGTATCTCGTTCGAATAGATATTGACACCGTCGCAAGTCTGATCCGGATCGCGTAATACCAGCGCTTCGGCGATACAGGGCCACTTCGGGAAAGGCGTATTCGCGATATCGGCGCCGCTGGTGGGAAAACCGGTGTAACCGGCCGCCGCCAGCGTCACCTGTTCTTGTGACGTGGGTTGATAAATCAACAGGCCCTGTGCGTCGCCATTGAAATTCGCGTCAATGCCGTAAGTGCGGATATCACGGAACCAGACGTTGCCGGCAAAGGAGACCGCGTTGTTGAAGATATGCCGTGCGATGAAGTTCACTGACGGCGACCGGTCCAGGGTGCTGTCGGGGATCGAGTAAACGCTCCCGTAGTCGACTGCCAGCAGGCGATAATCCTGGAGTCCATTGCCGATCAGAATGTTGTAGGCGTACGAACCGGTGAGGGCTAAATCGGTTCTATCCGTGTGCCAGCCGAGCCTCACAAATCCCTGCCCAACATCCGACGGAGAGTCGAACCGCCAGCCCGATTCGTGGAATGCCAAGCCAGAGACAAACCAGTTGAAACCAGTCGGTTTGCCCCCGCCCCATTCGGCTTCCGCCTGCTTGCGTCCGCTGCTACCATAAAGCACGTCCCCCGCCAAGCCGGGATTCGTCAGTCCGCTCTTGGTCGTGACCGAGATCGCTCCCCCCAGCGTATTCAGCCCGAATAGTGGATCGGAACCAGGGATCAGCGTCACTTCCGAAATTGAGTCCTTGGGAATCAGATCCCAGCTCACCACGTCACCGAACGGTTGGTTCTGCCGAACGCCGTCGACATAAACCGAGAGACCCTCCGGCGTGCCTAGCAGCGGAGAAGCCGTGTAGCCGCGAAAATTCACATCCGGCTGGAACGGGTTTTCCTGCATTTCATTGAAGTACACTCCGTTCAATCGCCGGTTCATGAAATCGGAGAGATCGAGAGCCCCGCTGTTGTCAATGTCCGCCGCCGTGGCGGTTTGGACGGGGGCTGCAATCTGGTCGATCGAGAGGTCTGTCCCCGCGAGCGGTGTCGCAGCAACCACGTCGACCCGCGTCGACTGTGTGCCAATGGTCATGGTGATGGGCTTGGAGATCGGCGTCGCGGACTTCACTTCGATCAGCAAAGATTGCGTGGCGAAACCGGTTTTGGTAACTTCCAGCCGGTATTTGCCGAAGGCCAGCCCCGAAAACCGGTACATGCCGCGCGCATCGGTTTGGAAACTTTGCTCGACTGCACCCGCGAGATTGCGTAGCGTCCCCGACGCTTGCATCGCCGCGCCCGAAGAGTCTTTTACCTGAAGCTGGATTTCGCCGGTCAAATCCTGCGCCGCCAGCCACTTCGCCGTCGTTGCAATCGACAGAAGAAACAGGATGACCCCTCTCAGGCGGGTTCCACTTGGGTTCATATTTGAAGGTTCCCGAAACCGGCCTCTTGTTCAACGTTTTTCAAAGTTATTTCTCGTGCCGTGCAAAACCGCACCGCCGCTCAAAATATACTGAACAAAACGATCGGTTCTGGAACGTGCTAAAAGGAGGAGAGATGTCGTCGCCCGTGACAGATCGGACCGTCCTTCTGGGAGCCGTCGCGAAGAGTGTAACCGATCACACACCCCCAGGGCTGAACGACAAGGTCACGGATCTGTTCGATGAATTCCGCGATGCTTTACTGCGATATCTCTGGCACCTCGGCCTCGCCCTGCCGGATGGCGAAGAGGTCCTGCAGGAGGTTTTCCTATCGCTGTTTCAGCATCTGGATCGCGGGCGGCACCTGCACAATCCTCGCGGGTGGTTATTCCGGGTGGCACACAATCAAGGGCTGAAGAGGCGGCTTCGCGAGCACCGGGATTCGCAGACCCGGGTGGAAACCGAAGCCGGAAACCTCGCCGTTGATCTGGAGCCAAACCCGGAAGACCGGATGGCACATGGTCAAATGCAGGAGCGCCTCATGTCAGTCGTCGAAGCATTGCCGGAACAGGATCGCCGCTGTCTCGTTCTGCGGGCCGAGGGATTGCACTATCGGGAAATCGCCGCCATTCTCGATATCTCGCTCGGAGCCGTATCACTGTCGCTTGCCCGATCTCTGGCGCGCATCGCGCGCTCGATGGAAAGCCGTGGTTTATGAAGCAACAGGATTCCCACCGCTCCGATCAACAACTGCTCCTCGATGTGGATGGCGAACTCTCAGCACATGATAGCAAGGCGCTTCGAGCCCACCTCGCCTCATGTTGGAAGTGCCGCGCGCGTCGCCAGGAACTGGAGAACGCGATCACCGGCTTTGCCCGCGTTTATCATCGGGCCTTCGATCAACAGCTACCGCCGGGCGCCGGGCCGCGCGCACTCCTGAAGGCCCGAATGCAACGTATTTCCGAAGAAACAGAGAGGCGCCGCGGATGGTTTCCCGTCTCCCGCTCCGCGCTTGTAGCCGCCGTGATCTGCTCCACCCTGGCCGTCGTTCTGCTCTTGATCGCTTTGCATGTGCGTGATCTGAACTCCTCACGTACCCAGGACACCGTCATTACGATTCCCGATCGCCGTCTGACGCCGGGCGCGATCCTGCGCGTGAGCCAGCCCATGGTTTGCACCCAGCCGGCTGTCAACAACAAAAAGGTCCCGGCAACTCTTCGCGAGCAGGTCTTCGACGAATATGGAATCCGGGGGGCGGATCCGCGAGCTTATGAGGTCGATTACCTCATTACGCCCGCACTCGGCGGCGCCGATGACATTCACAACCTGTGGCCGCACTCCTATTCGGCTGGGGTCTGGAATGCTTCGGTGAAAGATGCCTTGGAAGACCGCCTGCGAGAAATGGTCTGTGACGGAAGCCTGGACTTGTCCGTGGCGCAACAGGAGATCGCGACCAACTGGATCGCCGCGTATAAGAAGTACTTCCATACCGACAGACCGCTGGCCGCGGCATGGAAATAACTCACCGCGGATGAGGCGCCGGCAAATCGCATCAGGCCCGCTTTTCGCGTCTCGGCTCCCACGCGCGTGTCTCCTGTGACACGCGGTTCCTGCCAGCAGAGTCAATAAAATCAACAACTTGTGATTGGTCCGCCGCCTGCTTTCTCCGGGGTGTGAGCCACGGAGGGCCAAGAAAAATGAGACCGCACCCGGAGACGATCCGCAATCTTAGATCACTAATGGCTATCGCGTTAGTTGCTGCGGCGGAAGCTCTCTGCCAGGAAAAACAGAGCGGGATCTGTCCCCCGGCCGCGGGCGCCCGCCCCGAGCGCCGCATCGTGGTGAGTATTCCCGACCGCAAACTGGCGCTGATTGAAGACGGGCGCGTGGTCAAGATTTATTCCACCGCCGTCGGCGCGCCGTCCAGCCCCACGCCGAGCGGAACTTACACCATCGTGCAACGCATCCCGAATCCCACCTGGTACGGACCGAACAGTAAAGTCGTCGGCCCGGGCAAGAACAATCCCGTGGGCACCCGCTGGATGGGCTTGAGCCGCAGAGGCTACGGAATTCACGGAACCAACAATCCGGCGTCGATCGGCCACAACGCGTCTCACGGTTGCATCCGGATGCGCAATCGCGATGCCGAGGATCTATTCGCCCGCGTGGCAGTAGGTGATGTGGTGGAATTGCACGCCGAGCGCGATGTCGAAGTCACCCGGATCTTCGGCACCACGGAGATCGTTTCCGCCATGACCAGCGCCGGCAGCGGCCAATAGGAGAGGATTTATGGAAACCTTGATGAACACTCTGGTGCTGGGGGCGGTCATCGTAGCCGCCTTCCCCATCGCGTTTCTGGCAGCGCGGCTCTGCCTTACGCTGGTGGTTCGCGCGTTTCGAAGCTGACTGGCCGGGAGCGTGTGCTATGATGGCGCTCGAACCCCATGGTGGGCGCCCGCCCCAGATTCCCTCTTTTGACCCTTCTTGTCTTGTTGGCTTCGACGTCGTGGTGCCAGGCGGCCTGGTGCCAGGGATTCGGTGCTCCGGCCCACGCGCTGGCTCAGAAAATCGCCGCCCAACTCAAGACTCGCGAACCGGCCGTGTTTTCCTTTAGCAGTGTCGCAGCCGCGAGCCCGTCCGATGCCGCGGCCGCGCGCGACGCTATCGTGAGCGAGTTACGCGCGCTGGGCATCAGCACCGGCGCGCAGTCGGGCGTTGCCGTAGTGGTCACGCTGTCCGAAAATTTTCGCGGATGGGTGTGGGTGGCGGAAATCCGGCGCAA
>JASHOO010000344.1 GCA_030041035.1 Bryobacteraceae bacterium
GTTTTTCGGAACGGCCAGAACCACAGCCGGCCCAGGCGCATATCGATATAGTCATCAAGCGTGTGCATGCACAATAGAATCAACGTTTCGCGGGCAAAGCCAAACGGGTGCAGGCAGCGCGTGGTCCGTATGGGATGGCGCAGCATGCCCCACGCTAGAGTCCTGAGCCATAAGAAGATACGGGTATGGCCGGGACGGCCGCCGGTGAGAACCGTACCGAGGAAACCCATGGCATCCGATCCCTCGGGATATCGGACCGCCTGAATGTGCGTGTATTCATCGAGATAGATGCCGGATCCGATGGCGATGCCTTTCGACAAATCTTCGCGGCTGCGCGGTACGCGCACACCGATCAGCGATTCGGCGTTGGTGCGGACGCGATTTCCGAGTTGATCGGAGATGGCGGGTAGCGAGCCTCTTTGCTTGAGGCGAAATAATAGATCCATACTACCGAGGGCGGAGGCGGCGAACACTATTCCCTTACACGTGAAGCGGCGGGGCTGCCTTCGGAACCAGGTGGTCGATCGCACCGTCCGTACCTCGTAACCTGCACTGCCGTCAGCCTTTCCGCCTAGCGGGACGACATCGATCACCTTGGTTTCGGCGAACACCTGGGCGCCGTGCTTCTCGGCCAGGTAAAGGTAGTTCTTGTCCAGGCTGTTTTTTGCGTTAAAGCGGCAGCCGACCATGCAGCCACCACACGCGATGCAGGTGCTGCGCTCCGGGCCTTCGCCGCCAAAGTACGGATCCGGATAGACTTTGCCGCCGGGTTCATCCTCGGGCGGCTCGAAAACCGCTACATGAGTCCGGTAATAGGTTTCACCTACTCCGGCGGCGTCGGCAACCTCCTTCAACAGACGATCGGAGGGTCCCAGGATACGGTTTTCCACAACCCCCAGCATGTGTAAGGCGGTCTGATAATGCGCCGGCATCTCCGTTTTCCAGGGAGCGAGCCCGGCCCAAGTACCGTTGTCCCATATGGAATCCTTCGGGACGAGCAGCGTATTGGCGTAGGTGATGGAGCCGCCGCCGACGGCGCAGCCGTGCATGATCACGACGTGACGGAACATCTCGATGTTAAAGAAACCATGGAGGGCAAGGCCGGGCCGCCAGATCCAGCGCCGGATGTTCCAGGTGGTGGTGGGCATGTTTTCCGGGGTCCAGCGGCGGCCCATTTCCATCACGGCTACGTGATAGCCCTTTTCGGTGAGGCGATGGGCGGTGACGCTGCCACCGAAACCTGATCCGATGACGATGAAATCAAAGTCTAAGTTCGTGTCTGGCATGGCGGGATTCATACTTTGGAATCCGAATTTATTATGCTCCAGAAACGGTTCCGTGTGACTGCAAGTTTTTGGCCTCAATCTTGCGGGCGGCGGAGCGGGGGACGGCCCTATGCAGAAGCTTTTGGAAGTCGAAGAGGCCAAGGTGTTGATGACGGAGGCCAAGAACTGGGGCCTGTGGCGTTGGCTCTGGGAGAAGGGCAGGGTGCGGACTGCCGCGGACCGGGCCGTGGACGCGCTCGACGTGCTGGAGAAGAAGGTCAAAACCTCCTGGACCGAGGATCAAAGGAAGGCGTACCGGGAGCTGGAGGCGCTGGCGGGGGTGAACGGCCATGCCAAGGGCAAGCGTCTCTACGCGAAGGCCAAAGATGAGGCGAAGGATATAGATCCGGAGATCAAGCGCGCGGTGGAGCGGGTCAAGGAAGCCGACGATGCCGCTTATGACGCCCGAATGGACGCCGAGGACACCTTCGACGAAGCGGAGCGCCGCCTCAGCACCGACATGGCCCGGGAGGGAGCGCAAAAGGCCATCGATTCCTGGGAACTGCGGGAGAAGGCCATTCGCAGAGCGGAAGCGGCGGGGCGGCGAAAGTAGCGGTCGGCCCACCTTCTCAAACTGGACGTAAGGAGGCGTTCAGCTGATAAAACCAAGGTTCTTCAGCAAGGCGCATCCCAGGGCCTGGCCATCCAAAGGCTCAGCCGGCTTGTTGAGGTCCTCCAGTCGTTGCTGGTGGGCAGCCAACTTGGCTTGGGTAGCTTCCTGGAGCTTGGTCATCTGGCCACGCAGCATCTGCCGATGTGCGAGGGCTTCAGCGCGGGCCAGCTTTATCTTATTCTTGCTGGCCACGAGGAAATCGATCTGCTGTTTGATCGCAGGGTCCTTGGATGCCGCGGGCAAGGTGAGGGCAAGGCTGCTGAACTTGTCTATTTCAGCAAACAAGCGGTCGAGGCCGATTGTGTCTGGCGCAGAGGCCCCACCGGCCACTCCCGGCGGGGCGGCAGGGGGCATCGCAGCCTGGACGGGTGACGAGGGAGCCTCACCGGTTTGTGGTGGTCCGATGGTGAAATGCCATGTGCAATCGCACGCGGGACAGCAGAGGCAGTTCCACATCCGCGCGATGCAGGAATCATTCATGCAACCGAGAAGCACACCCGGCAGCAGGCCTACAGGCTTCATGCACCTTGGGCACGCGACAGCGGCTGGAAACGGGGCATGGCAGAACGGGCACGCAGGCAGGGCGGGAGGCTGCCGGGCGATGCCGATTAGCAGGTTTCCCACAATTTCCGAATTCCGGAAACGAGGTTGCCAAAGCTCCAGGAGTTCCGGATACGACAGGCTGCGCGACGGGCCAAAAAACGGATCGTGTATGAGTACATTTTTGTCGTCGATATCGATGAGTACCGAGTAGTGGCCAGTGGGTGCGTCAGTCTGCAGGCGGTGGTTCAGAATGCCGCGAATTCCCTGCTCACGGCAGATCCGCAGGACTTGAAGCGGGTGGCGTGCCTGGATCGCCATCGCGGCAAAGCCGCGGTTCAAAGCATCTTGCGTCATGAGATGGGTAGTCGAGGCGAGGCTGCCGAAGCGGTTTTCTTTGGCGATCGCGGGCCAGATCTCGGCCTGCGCGATGGGCTTACCAAAAGAGCGATAGACCATGCTCAGGCAGGCCGCACCGCAACCTCGGTTGGTCTGCGGGTCGCCTTGCTTCTCGTAGGGGACAGCGGCTGCTCGGTCACTCATATTCGTTGTTCGATTCTTCAGAATGTCACGGACCAATGAGAACGGTGAACCAACCCAAAATGATCATTCCGCCGTGGACTGTAGGATCGAGCATGCGCGCAGCCGGAAGTCCACCAATCAGAACGGTCTCCGACCCCATGACGATCATATCGGGAGGCCCGACGCAGATGAGCATGTCGGTAACGCGGGCCGCGGGCAAGCCGCCGATGAGCACCGTCGGTTCGCAGGGGCCAATAATGGGTCCGCCGACGTGCGGCACGATGCCGGTTACCATCGGGCAAATGTGCATGTCGGTCAGGCGTGCGGCTGGCATTGCCATAGCTCAATACTCCGTGACTTCTCCTTTATCTCTCTGGCGGCGATCCACCTACAATAAAGCGGCCCTCGGCCACTCCGATTCCGAGTTCTACAAACGACTTTTGTGTGTCGATCATTTTAGCAGGATCGATTTTTGTGCACGCAATCTTCACGGCATTGGCGACAGACTTTGCCGAAGCAAACGGAGGCGGCGTTGACGGAGGCCTGCCCTGGACTGCGAGCGCGGGCCCGGTCTGATAGACGGCCATGGCCAGGGCGCCGGCAACCGAAGCCGGACCTGCAGCCTCTGCCGGGGCCTTGGCAGCGGTTCGAGCGCCATCGCTGGGTTGAAGCACCCATTGGACGGTAGCTGCGGCAGCGGTCCGATCCGGGGGAGACATGCTGTTCCCACAGGCATGCTGGAAGCAGAGGCAGCCCCACCAGACGGCTTCCCGGGGACGGAGCGCGTGCGCAAGGAAATCGATCCCCGAGACGTATTGCTTGTTCGTCATGAGAGCATCGAGGAACTGGCAAGGCGGCATATCATTTCCAAGCAGGGCCTGCGCCTGCTTGTTCAGAAGAAAGCGCGCGCAGATTTCCGCTGCCGTTCTGGCTTCGATCTTGACCAACGGTGAGTTGTTCACAAACCCGTCTCAACAGAGTCGGTTAGCTGTTAATTTGGACCAGGGCACCCTGAATCGTGATCATGACTCCTTGAATGGTGATGCCTTCAGGGCTCAAAGTAATCGTATTCATTCCGCCGGCTACCGAGAGAGTGACCTGAGTGAGGCTTTGGATGGTGACCGGCATCGACCCAGCGTCGATAGTGATGCCGCTCGGCGTCATTTCGATCTGCTGGTCGACGCCAGGAATGAGGCCGCGCTGAAGGGTAATCTCCTGCGTCTCGCCCACAGCAACCTCGACACCATTGGTGCTTTCGGAACCGGTAGGCGGCAGCGACGGTGGCCCCCCGGTCACACGGACTCCCTGACTTCCGCCAACGTTCACAATGCCGTCCATGCCCATCCCGGACGCGAGGATAGTGATCACGTACGGGTCCGGTATAATGGGCGCCACGGGTGGGCGACTTTCGAGGATGAGCTGATTGGCCGCTATCGAGAAGCGGCCGTCGTGAGACAACGAATGAAACTTGGCGCTGGTATTGTCTGGAAACATGAGTAATCCCTCCTAGGATTCGGCGTCTTTTTCGTGTTCACCAACCACAACGAGCGGAAGGATGGCCGCGCCCAGAATCACCGCGCCCGCGGCGAACGCCGCTTGCGCCGTGGGCGACACGTAGACCGGGCTGCCGTCCCATTCTCCGACCAGCTCACGATCGTCCCATTTAATGGGCCGCTGATCGTTGAACAATTGTTGACGTATTTCCTCGAGCTCCTTGTCGCTCTGGTGCTTTTCGAATTCGAGCTTCATCATCACGCTCAGCAGTATGTCCATGATGATCTGGAATGCAATGGTCCAGTTCGCCCTTTCGGCATCTCCGTCCATGGCCGCGTAAAGGATGACATAAGCGAGAATCACGGCTCCCATGCCACCGACGAGCGCGTAACTTACCGCGTCCTCCGCTGGAGTGCCGGCGTGAAGCTCGAGCTTAGGCATGCCGGCGTCGACCTCAATGTTTCGACCATAGATGACCTGGGCGTTCGTGCCGACGGTCAACTGCATGTTGCCGCCAACGCCGCTGGAGAGCACCTCGGTGAAAAAGGGGAGCTCCGGCAGGCTAGGACCCAGCCCCTGCATCAAGCCCGCCGGATTCACGCAAATCTGGAAGTTACTTCCAACCGTCAACTGATGATTGATTCCGACGGCCGCCTGCATATTCTCGCCGAAGACCATATTGGCGTTCAAGCCCAAAACACCTTGGGGCCAAGGTTTCGGCCAAGGAGGATCTGTGGCGCCGCCGCCCCCTCCAGACCCTCCGCCGGGGACGATGGTTGACGCCGAGAAGAGGCGAATGGGCCCCCCTCCACTACCGCCCGTGGGGAGGTGACCGACGGTAAACACGTTGGCTACCGCCACGCGTTCGCCTTTATGCCGCCCGGCATGAAAGGCCTTATCATACTCCGAATTAAAACTCATGTGGCGCTCGGAGTGAAGCGACAGGTGTTCATGACCTTTTAAATCGTCGAAGACAATTCCGTTGAAATTCTCATGAGCGCTGCCCCGGACACTGACCGATTTAAAGCCTGCCAACTCCTTGTTCATAGGCAGAGCGTACCAGGGCATGTTCTCGGCGTTGTAGACGCTGCCGATGATGAGGGGCTGGTCGGGATCGCCTTCCTCGAAGGTGACCACCACCTCATGGCCGATGCGCGGCCAAAAGAAAGCTCCCCAGCCCTTGCCCGCCCATACTTGAGCCACGCGCAGCCAGCAGGAGCTCGTGGCGTCCTTCTTCCCCTCGCGATCCCAATGGAACTGCACTTTGACGCGGCCGTACTTGTCCACGAAGATCTCCTCACCCTTGGGACCCACCACGGTCGCCGTCTGGACGCCGGCGATCACGGGTTTCGCGGTCACGCGCGGGGGACGGTAGCGCAGTGCCGCGGGGACGCAGGCGAAGTGATTGGAATAGTGGAACTCGCGCTCCTCGTTGGCGCGGAAGCCGGACATGGAGACGTCGTGCTCGACGCGGGTGAGCAGGTATTGTCCGTCGGCGTCGAAATGCCGCTCGATGTTGAACTTGTAGCCGGCGCTGAAATTGCCGCAATCGCTTGTTCCGAGGATCTCCAGCGTAGCGGCGTCTTCCTGCTCCATGCGGATCCTGACGGTGCGGTCGCGATCCTCGAAGATGCGCTTGAGGTCCACCGGCCGCGGACTGCCGTTGGGGTCGATCCCGTCAAAACGCTGGGCGAAACCGCCGGGGTAATCGTAGAGTTCCAACTGATCGTTGCCGCCCACAGCGAGCTTGTGCACGACCTTGCCCACGCTAATGCTGTCGACGTGTTTGCGTTTGGCTTCGAGATGATTGGTGGGGAGTTCAAAGCAATGGTCCCAGAGCGAGCACTCGCCGGCGCGGAGCTCCTGGAATTTTTCCCATCCGGTGATGCGCATGTCCTCGCGGTCGCTGCCGGTGGTTTCCTCGTAAACGACATTGCTTTGGCCGGGGACAACGGGGAAGTTCATGTCGGTGACGATCAACTGGTGACTGCCGTCGGCGTGCTTGAAGAAGTAAGAAATGCCCTCCTCCTCCATCAGGCGGCTGGCGAAATCGAAGTCGGATTCCCGGTACTGCACGCAATAATCGCGGGGGTAGTAGGTTCCGGCGAACTGGTAATTGACATCCAGGCCGGTGAACACCTGGCGGAGGATATCAGGCACGGAGAGCTGTTGAAAGATCCGGCTGCGAACCTTCTTGGTCCATAGCCACAGCCGGGGAACCATTTCGGCACGGAAGGCCACGAAGTGGAGGTCGCGAGGGCCCTGGCTGAAACGCTTGACCAGCCCGTTAAAGTAGCGCTTGGCACCGTTGAGCAGCCGCATCTCGACGGTGACACTTTCCCCGAGGATTTTTTCAAAATGGATGTCGGTTCCGCGTTCGGCGAGCAACTCGAGTTCAAAACTGAACAAGTGCGAAATGGATTCGCTACCCCGGAACTTGGTGATCACCAGGACGTCTGGTCCGAGGGGCGTGGTGACGATGAGTGGCTTCTCCGCCTGTAAGTAAGTTGCCATAGTGGTCATCCATTATAGTGACAAGCAGTTCCAAGCGTTACTTCCGTTTCTGGGTGCGGAAGGGGGGTGTCTGCGGCTCGCTCCCGGCGCACCCGGCAGCCAATCCGAATGGATTGATGCAGATTTGCCGGTTGTTGCCGATGGTGAGCTGATGTTTAAACGGGCAGGCGGCCTGCAGGTTGTCGCCATAAGTAAACACGGAGTTGATGCCCACAATGCCCTGGGGCGGCGGGTCGGGCATAGGGTTGCCTTAGTCGAAGCCGCCGCCGCTGCCGCCTCCAAGGGGGATGAACTTGCCGACCGTGAGCATGCTCGCGACCCCGACTCTTTCCCCTTTGTGCCTGCCGGAATGAACCATTTTGTCGCATTCCGAATTCATGCTCAGGTTGTGTTCCGAATGTAGAGCAAGGTGCTCCTGGCCCTTGGCATCATTAAACACGACGCCGTTGTAATTCTTGTGGGCCGTGCCGCTCATGCTGGCGGACTTGAAACCACCCAACTGCTTGTTGATGGGCAAGGTAAACCAGGGCATGTTCTCGGCATTGTAGACGCTGCCGATGATGAGGGGCTGGTCGGGATCGCCTTCCTCGAAGGTGACCACCACCTCATGGCCGATGCGCGGCCAAAAGAAAGCTCCGTAGCCCTTGCCCGCCAATACTTGAGCCACGCGCAGCCAGCAGGAGCTGGCGGCGTCCTTCTTCCCTTCGCGATCCCAATGGAACTGCACTTTGACGCGGCCGTACTTGTCGCAGAAAATCTCCTCGCCCTGTGGACCGACGACGGTCGCTGTCTGGACGCCGGCGATCACGGGTTTCGGGGTCACGCGCTGGGGACGGTAGCGCAGTGCCGCGGGGACGCAGGCGAAGTGATTGGAATAGTGGAACTCGCGCTCCTCGTTGGCGCGGAAGCCGGACATGGAGACGTCGTGCTCGACGCGGGTGAGCAGGTATTGTCCGTCGGCGTCGAAATGCCGCTCGATGTTGAACTTGTAGCCGGCGCTGAAATTGCCGCAATCGCT
>JASHOO010000345.1 GCA_030041035.1 Bryobacteraceae bacterium
CAAGGCCGGCGCTGATTTGCACGGCGACGTCCAGTCCGAAGCGGGCTTGAAGCTCAGTGGCGGTGCGGGCGATTCTGGATACGCCCTCGAAAGCCGACAACACCACGTTCAGCGGAGGCTTGATGGAGCGGTGCACCCAGATGGCCAGGATGGTGGGCCCGACATACTTCTGAGTCCAAGCGTCCATTTCATCGAGAATTACCCGTGACTCCTGGTGGAGCGCGGCTACGATCTCGGCGAGGCGGGCGGCTCCCAGGCGCCGTTCGAGGTCCGCGTAATCCCGGATATTGACGACCAGGGAGGTGACCTGCTGCTCGGTGCGGGCGAGCGCGTCGGCTTGCGAGGCCTGAGAGGGCATGATCAGGGTCTCTTCGTGAACAAAGCCGAGGTTGTACGGGCCGATGGTGATTCGGTCGCCGTGGCGCAACAGGGTAGGGGCAGCAACGGGGCGGCCGTTCACCAGGGTGCCGTTGCGGCTATCGAGGTCATACAGGTAGCAGGAGCCGGAGTCGGTGAACTGGACTACGGCGTGGGCGCGGGAAACGGATTCGTTGGGCAGCGTGATGGTGTTATGGGGGCTGCGCCCGATGCGGCAAGGGGTTCCCGGCTCGACGCTGAATTCCCGTTGCTCCTGCCCGATGCTAACTCTCAGTTGAGCCGTGGCAATGCTCCGTTTCTAAAAAGTCTATTGTAAATGGCGTATCTTTGCCAAGGGGGTACCGGAAACCCGGGGCCGCTCCGAATTTACTTGACCGCGGGCACGTGATCCCCTTGCGCAAGAGTTTCTCCCAGGTGCGTGAGGTCGGCGGTGTTCTCCGCGGCGGGCGTAAGGCCGCAGTGCACCGTGAAGTAGAATGTGCAGCCCTGCCCGGGCCGGCTCTCCACGCGGATATCGCCGCCCATGAGCGTGGCGAGCTTGCCGCTGATAGCGAGGCCGAGGCCGGCCCCGGCCTTGGAATGCAGAATATCGGCCTGGCGGAAAGGCTCGAAGATCAATTGGAGCTTGTCCGCCGGGATACCGGGCCCGGAATCGGAGACGGCGAAGACAATGCGCGCCGAGGCTGCCTCGCGCTGCGCGACGCTGACCCGTACGGCCACCTCGCCCTCGCGGGTGAACTTGACGGCGTTGCCGATCAGGTTGAGCAGCACCTGGCGCACGCGAGTTGGATCGCCGACCACGCCGTCGGGCGCCTCCTCGCTGATCTCGGAGAGCAGTTGTAAGCCCTTCCTTTGCGCCGCCGGCTGGAAGGTGCGCACGGCATGGCCCACGCAGTCGCGCAGGGAGAAATGTACGGCATGCAGTTCGATGCGGCCTGCTTCAATCCTGGAGAGATCGAGAATGTCATTCAAGATCGCCAGCAGGTTGCGGGCGGCCGCGAGAGAGTCATTCAAGTATTCGGTCCGCTCCTTACGGTCCGCCGTGTCGAGAGCCAGTTCCGTCATGCCAATGACGGCGTTCATGGGCGTGCGAATCTCATGGCTCATGTTGGCGAGAAACTGATCCTTCAGCCGGCTGTTCTCATGCGCCTGGAGCAGCAAGCGCTCAATCTGCTGGTTCTTATCTTCCATCAGTGTTTTCTGGCGGCTCAACTCCTGAGTGCGCGTCTGCACCGCGGTCTCGAGCTGCGACTGGCGCTGGCGCAGCACTCTCAGGCGCCAATTGAGCAGATGGCGGATCAGAAACCCGGCTGCCAGGCACTCGAGCGCGACCAGCCATCCGCGTTCCCACCACGCGGGCAAAACGGTGATCGAAAGGTGGGCGGGTAAGGAGGCAGCGTTCCCGCTGCGCGCCATGAATTCCAGATCATAAGTTCCCGGCGGCACATTAGAGAAACTGGCCACACCGTGCGGCGTCTCCACCCACTCATCCTGAACGCCGGGGAGCCGGTAACGAAATACGCGATCGGCGCCGTGAAAAAAGGTGAGGGCGGCGAGTCCTACTTGAAAAGACCGGAACTGATACGGTAACTGGATATCGCCGGCAACGTCGCGCATTGCGGACCCATATTCGATCCAGGTAGCGACGGCGGGAAAACGCGATTCCGCCTGGAGCCGGCCGCTGGGCCGAAAATGCGAGACGCCCAAATTAACACCAATCCACATACTGCCGTCGGCGTCGGCCATGAGCGCATTACCGGAGCAGTCGTTCCACAGCAGCCCGTCTTCGGTGGTGTAGTGATGCCAGTCCCGGCCGCTTCGCACGTCGATGCCGTTATCGGTAGAGATCCATTGCCGGCCGGCAGTGTCAAACGCAATGGAGGCGGGATCTTCCGAATGCAGGCCGTCGCGTTTGGTGTAATGCTCGACCTTCGGCGCATGGCCGGCGACGATATGCCACAGCCCCAGGCTCTCTTTGTAGGTAAACCAGGCGGATCCATCCGGCCCCGCTTTGAGGATGCGGAGGTCGCCCGCGGGCAAGCCGTCGGAGTGCGTGAAATCCTGCCACCGGCCGCCGGCGTTGTGATACACACCGCTGTGGCTGGCGATCCACTGCCCGCCGTCCCGGCCTTCGACAAAGCGATCAATCGTCTCACCCGTCACGGGGTTCGTCGCGACCTCGAAACGCATGGACGCACCGGCACGCCGGCCTCGGAATCCCGGCCCATCTCGCGTCGCCACCCACAGAGTGCCGTCACGGTCCCAGTCGAGATCGACCACGTCTGTGCTGGTGAGCCCTGCCTCTTTGCCGAAGAGCTGAAGATTTCCGGTTTTGGGATCCAGCCGTCCAATGCCGCCGGGGCTCATGCCGAACCAGATCAGTCCAGCGGCATCCTGGGTAATCGCCCGCACGGGGTGGCCGCTCAGACCTTCGCGCGCTCCCCAAGACTGGCCTGGGCGGTCGGTTGCTGTGAACTGCTGCAAGCTGGTGTCGGTGCCCACCCAGAGGATACCGGAACGGTCGCGAAAGATCTGCTTCACCGTAGTGCCCGCCAGCCCTTCGTTCTCGGTCCAGCTCTCCCAGGCATCGCCGCCCAGCCAGCGCGCCAGCCCGGCGCCGGTCAGCCCGATCCAGATGGATCCCTCCCGATCCTGGAGCGCGAGACACGTGTCACGGACTGCCAGACCGTTATGCGTGTCGATGCGTTCCCATTTCCCACTGTCTCCGCGCATCAGGCCGAGCCGCGTGGGGACGAACAGACGGCCCTGCCGGTCGACATACAGACTTTCGAACGTGCTCGACTCCGGAACGCCTTCGACCACCGAGAATCTGCCGGCCTCGAAGGACAGTAGCAAAGTTGCGCTGCGAACCCATAGCCGGCCTTGCCCATCTTGGGCGACCGCGCGCCAGTGTTCCGGTGGGACGCCGGCCTGCGGCCCGAAGGTCTGCACGTCGCCATTGGCCAGACGGCACAACCGGGTGTCGCAGCCGAACCAGAGCTCGCGCCGCGTGCCCCAGTACGCTGAGTAGACGGCGGCTTGGCCGACCCCGCCGGGCAGTACCAATCTCCGGAATTCCAGCGGCTCGGGACCGGACCCGGCATGCCCGGCCCACAACCCGGTCGAAGCGGCTGCGTACACGGTTCCCGTATCGCTGATGGCGATGCTTCCAGGTCCGGCGAAATCGCGCATCTCAGGCGGCCCCAGCCTGCGGAACTGGGAGCCCTCGCGAATTACAAGACCCTCGCGCGTCGCCACCAGCAGATGGCCCGTCGCCGTCTCAGCCAGCGCGATGATGCGCGTCGAGGGCAACCCGCCGATGGGTTGAAAGTGCTCACCATCGTAACGGAACAACCCGTTCATGGTACCCAGCCACAGGAATCCAGTACGATCCTGAAACAGGCAACTGACGGTTAGATCCTCGAGCCCCTGTTCATGCGTGTAGTAGGCGAAGTTGTATCGTTGTGCGAGAACGGCAGGCGGCGCCAGCGCGCAGAACAGCAGGAGACCGGCACGAAGCCGGTATGGGCGGTGCATGGGTAGCTGTCCGTCATTTTAGGATGATCTCCCTAAGTAACTGTAGCTCTCCTTAGATAGCTTTTAGAGTTAATATTGGAAGCCAAATTACTGGAAATTACCAGGATTTTTGGATAACTTCGGGAGTACATAAGAATAGAGCATTGTAAACTACGCGCGGCTGCGGATAAGATGGGAGGGAAGGAGGGGTTATGGAACTGCTCGTGGTAGCCGCTACTGTGCTGTGCGCTGCTCCGGCCGCCGGGTTTGCTCTGCTGGCCAAGCGCCTGACGTCTCGCGATCACACGAACCTGCCCCTGCCGATGGAGGATTGGGAGGGCATTTTCTCGCCCTCGCGCTACCGTGCCATGGAGCGATTGCTGGATGAGTCCGATCAGGACTTCCTGCGCGCGCAGCCGGGAGTCAGCGCGAAAGTAGAGAAGAAATTCCGCAAGGCGCGCGTGACCCTGTTTCGCGCCTACATGCACCAGCTTTCCGACGATTTTCACCGGGTTTGCAAAGCGCTGAAGATCCTGATGGTGCATGCGCAGGCGGACCGTCACGATTTGGCGGGGCTGATTCTGAAGCAGCAGTGCCAATTCACGGTAACGATGATGGTCACCGAAGTCCGGCTGACGCTGTACGGTTGGGGTTGGGCGGGCGTGGATGCGCAGGCGCTGCTGGCGCCGCTGACGGCTGTGCGCACCCAGTTGCAAGCCCTGGCCGCTATCGCCGACCCGTCTCTCGGTGCTGTGAGCGCCTGAACGGAGGCGCGCTCACCGCTTCGACAGTGTGGTGCCGCCGGTATTGGCAGTCCACACATTGGCGCCATCAAATGCGATCCCCGTAGGCCCAGGTCCTACCGGGAAAGTACCCAGCGGCAGCCCATCAGCCGCGTGGAGCTTGGTGACACTGTTGCCTGCCTGGTTCGTCACCCAGATGTTGTTGCCGTCGAAGACTACTCCTGCCGGTTGGGCGCCGACCGGGAAGGTTCCTGCCAGCGTTCCATCAATCGCCAGCAGCCTGGTGACCGTGTTGCTGCCTGAGTTCGCCACCCAGATATACATGCCGTCGAACGCCACGCCAACTGGATTCTGACCCACCTGATAGGTGCCGACGGTGCTGCCGTTCATGGCCAGGATTTTGGTGACCGTATTGCTGCCTTGATGCGTCACCCAGATATTGACTCCGTCGAACGCCAGACCGGACGGCGCAGCCCCCGAAGGCAAAGTGACGGTTGCGAGCGTCAACCCCGCCTGCTTGGTACTGATCTGGGCTACGGTATCCTTGGCCGCGGTGGCTGTCCAGATGTTGGCGCCATCGTAAGCCAGAGCCGAGCTGATGCCGGACATCGTGTATGAACCGAGCAATACGCCATCGGAAGCGCGCACCTTGCGCACGGTGCCGTCCGCTGCAGACACCCACAGATTGCTGCCGTCGTAGGTGATAGAGCCGGGAACGGCTCCGTCGGCGCCCATGTCATATGTCCCCAGCACTGTTCCATCCCAGGGCCGGATCTTGGTGATCTGGCTGCTGCCGCTTTGCGTCACCCACAAGCTGGTTCCATCGAAAGCCATTGCGGAAGGCGCACTACCCACGGTGACGTCGTCAGCCATCACAGCTTGCGACCAGCGCAGTATGGCGATCTGGATGGGGTTGAGGCCCACGCCGGGAACTCCTTGCGGGCCTTGAGGTCCAGCCTGACCCACTGGTCCAATTGGGCCGGTCGCACCGACAGGACCTGTCGCGCCGGCGGGTCCTTGCGGACCAGCCGCACCAACGGGGCCGGCTGCTCCGGCGGGTCCTTGCGGACCGGCTGCGCCAGCGGGGCCGACAGCTCCTGTGGATCCTTGCGGACCGGCCGGACCAGCAGGACCGACTGCTCCTGCCGGCCCTTGCGTACCGGCTGGACCCACGGGTCCCATGGCACCAGAAGGTCCTGCGGGACCAATGGGACCCGCCGGACCTGCCGGGCCGGTCAATCCAGTAGCACCAACCGGACCTTTCGGGCCAGCAGGTCCAGCAGGCCCCTGCGGACCGGGAGGTCCTGGAACGGTCGGCACCGTGACGCAGGCGTAGCCCGTCATCCCATCCAAGGTGATAGTTACAGGCACGGCAGGCGGGGTGCAACTAGGCTCGGTGAACCACTCGGGCCGGTCTGTCCTGCTTTCAGACTTCTCTTTTTGTTCCGCTGCGTTTACCAACACTCCAGACAAAAGAATCACTATTATCGTTTTCATTTTGCACCGAATTCTTTCTGTCGTAGCTTCATTCGAAGCTCGCTGATCGGAGCTGCTTGGGCCGCGCGCACCCGCCGTAACAGGAGGATGTGGAGGGTTAGCCTCGAAAGTAGTGAGACTGTGGCCGGGATAGCTGAAGTGGCGCGTCCGATCCCATACTGCTTCTGTCTAATAATGTGGCGAAGATATACCTACAGCTCAATAAGGAATTAACCTTTGGCGCACAACAGAAGTACTAGTACCGGCACGGAGATATCTGATAATTAGATTATATTAATCCGAATTTCCGTATGCCATTCTACGGCAACGGCCGATACATACCCTTCCGCTACCATTAGTTCGCGTACCAAAATCTGCTCCAGAAACCGGCGTTGCGGGTCGAGGCAATGAATAGCGGGAGCGGCGCTGGCACTGAGCCTAACCTCAAGCAGGGCGGGCGGTACCGATAAACCCAGCCC
>JASHOO010000346.1 GCA_030041035.1 Bryobacteraceae bacterium
CGGCGGTGGCGGTTACGGCGATATCCCCCATCGTCCTCGACCCTTGTAACTTTGATGTACGCCAAGGCGCTCCCAACGGCACACTGTTCGGCTCCGCCCAGGGAATCCTGGTGCAGACAACCAGCGACACGGTGACCAACGGTACGCAATTCTTTCTGCAACAGCAGGGAAATACGACGGCGAAGGGAACGCTGGCAACCTTAACCGTAGCCGTGCAGGCGCCTGCACTGGCCAACCCATAAGTGCCGAAGCGGATTGCGCAGTTTGGGCGTGTGTTAACCTCGTAGTGCCGGCCGCGCGTGATGGCGCATCGCGTGGTCCGCCGTTCCTGATTTTTTGCTACTCATGGACGTCATCACCTTCACTTCGGTCACCAAAGTATTCTCCATGCATGCCCAGCGCATGCTGGCCCGCAGCTATCTTTCGCGCCTGTTGAAGCGGGGGCATGGGCAGCGATTTTTCGCCCTGCGCAATGTCAGTTTCCGCATACCGCAAGGCCAGACCGTGGGCATCATCGGAGCGAACGGCGCCGGCAAGAGCACCTTGTTAAGTCTGGTGGCAGGCCTCTGCCCCCCGGATCAGGGTTCGGTAGTGGTCAACGGGCGTGTAGCCGCACTGCTGCAACTGGGCGCGGGCTTTCATCCGGACCTCACCGGTGTGGAGAACCTGCAGTTGAACGCTGCGCTGCTGGGTTTGAGCGGCAGGCAGACGGCGCAGGCGTTCGACCGCATTATGGAATTCTCAGGAATCGGCCAGTTCATCGATCAGCCATTGCGGACCTACTCGTCCGGCATGATCATGCGCCTGGCGTTCTCCATCGCAGTGCATGTGGAGCCGGAAATCCTGATCATCGACGAAGTCCTTTCCGTAGGCGACCAGGCATTCCAAGCGAAGTGCATGGACAAAATCCTGGAATTCAAGCACCAGGGGAAAACCCTGCTGTTCGTTTCGCACGCGGCGGCTGCGGTGCAGAGTCTCTGCGAGCGGGCCCTTTGGCTCGATCACGGCGAACTTGTGATGGACGGACAGGCGGGCGACGTCCTGGCGGCTTACGAAGGCAAAGTGCGGATCGGATTCGGAACCGGTTGAAGCCTCGCAGACGCTCCTCACTTCAGCGTATAGGTGAGTCCCGTGGTGAACTGAAACGAGTTCTTCTTGAATCCCGGCGGCGGGTCGTTCAAGAATGTGTCGAGGCTATTCACCGCGAGGCTGAGACGCTTGTAGACCGGCATGGTGAGTCCGGCGGTTGCCGCCGCGGAGTACGCTTGCGTGTTGTTCCATGCGGGCGTAACCGACAACTGTTCGGTAAACGCGATCCCGTGCGGCAGCGTGCGGTTGTAGCGCTCGGCAAAAACGGAGCCAACCAGATTCTGGTTGGCCGTGGAAATCTGGAACTCCTGGCTCACATAATCCATACTGGCTTTGAAATCGAGCGTTTCATGGGCGGTTTTAATCACGGTCCAGCCCACACCACCACCGTAAGACTGCTGCAGGTCCAGGCCCTGCGAGAAATTGTGGTCATACGCCAGTTGACCGAATCCGTAGAGCCGGGAAGTGAAATACTCGTCGCGCTCGGCATCCAGGTGATAGATGTCGGTTTTAATGGTGGGAGTGTTGGGCTGCGTAATTTTGCCGTATGAGGCGCTGAAGTCCACGATGGTGCGGTTTCGCGGATCGAGCCAGGTCTCTTCCGGCACCAGACGAACGAAGTTGAAGCCGCCGGTGAAAGTGACGCTGCTCTGGGTAGCCTCCACCAGTGACGCGCCTGCCGTAACGGATCCTTTCCAGTCCTCCAGCAAACCCGGACGATGCAAGGCCTTCTCGAAGGCTGCCTGATCGACTACAAAAGCGGCATCAGACACGGGCACTGTCTGCGGGGTTTGCTCCGGCCCGGCGTTGATTTCGATCTTCTGATCCTTCATCGCAAGAGTCCCTTGCGGAATATCCGCGCCGGTTGCGCCGCGATGGAGTTCCACATTCTTGCGAACCACAGCGAACTTCTGTGACGTGTGAAGTTCCTGAATTTTCTTCCACTCGACCGTTACTTCCCCGGCCATGTCGCTCTTGAAGGTGACCTTATCTCCAGTCGAGCGCTCGAGGTGGCCAATCAGTTTTTCGCCATCGGTGAAAATGAGGACGTCAGGCTCGGGCTTCGGCGGATTCTTGGGGCTCTGCGCAAAAGCGGTAAGCGTTGGAATCGCTAAGAAGGGAAGCAGTTTTCGACCACGCATTTGCAGACTAATCTAGCAGCTTTTTGGGGCGGAGGCGGTGGGAGAGGAGAGTGCGGCCGGTGAGAACGGATACGATGCTCCGCACCGAAACGCGGCTGTGCTACCATCAATCTGAACCTGCCAGAGCCTCGACGGAGAGGTGGCTGAGTGGTCGAAAGCAGCGGTTTGCTAAACCGTCGTACGGGCCTAAACCTGTACCGGGGGTTCGAATCCCCCCCTCTCCGCCAGTTATCAAAAGTGTCGTCCGCTGCGGCCTGCCGGGCGCGGCTCCTATCGTGCTACATTTGCCCTACTAGTCTCATGTATCTTAATTGTCTTTACTAATATGATTGGTGGGCGCATACTGATGGTATGCCGCTCCCACCGGCGTCCAAGCTCAACCTTACTGACCCGGAACGCAGACAATTGCAGGCCATTAGCCGCCACCGCAGCACGCCGCGCGGAATCGCTCTGCGCGTCAATATCCTACTCGGTGCTGCTGAAGGAGTG
>JASHOO010000347.1 GCA_030041035.1 Bryobacteraceae bacterium
ACTAACTTCTAGATTTTAGTTGGAATTGGGTTCAATCGTCTTACTGAATTTGGAACCACAAGCCAGCGCTCTACCAGCTGAGCTACATCACGACACAGTAGTCTTTCGCGGGAGGACCTCGTCACGTTCCACTGTTCTGCGACGGGAAGTCCGTTGCCGCGGTGGCGGTTACGGCGAGGGCGTCGTCCGCGAAGGCCGTTTCGCCGGCGAGATATCCCCGCACCAGTTAGTGATTGCGGCTGGGACAAGGTCAAGGCGACGGTGTCCGCGTCGAGTCGATTTCGACGCGGGATTTTCCGGAGCAGTTCGGAGCAGTTACGTCGTTTGTTCGCCCTTGCCCGGAGCACTTGCGGAGCAGTTCAGAATATTCTAAGTCTTTTGTTTTTAGTGTTGAGGTCTGTAAGTTGTAGATGCTATCTTCCATGCCATGGAAGCGCGCACCCAACTGCGCCACAGGCCCATGGACTGATTCTACAAGGTTTGTCGTTTAGCATCCATCGTTTCGCAATGGCCGCTTGCAAGACGCAATGGGCTGTGTTCGGGCATTTGCAAGCTGGCATAATCGGAGATCTGGTTGGCGGCGGCACGGTCGCGGGCAATATTCTCGTGATTGCTCTGACGAAATTGGCATTTGTCTGTGCGTTTCCGATGCAGGAAATTCCTTACGATTGCAAATGCGTGAAGTCAGTTCTGAACCCGCTCTGGTCCTATTCGGTGTCGTGGCAATGGACCAAACTGACCTGCCATCCGGCCTCGATGAACTGGAAATGCTTGCAGCGCTGGCGGAACGGATAGTGTGTTTCATCCGTTGACTTAGGCTGCTACCGATTGACACCGTGGACTCCGGGGATTGATTCTAGGGAGACCTTAGAATGTCGGCGATTTCCGATCTTGATTGGGAAGAAGTTCGAGAGCATTACGATCTCCGCTACTCCATCCACAAACAACTCCTGGACCTAATGAAGCAAGGAAAGCGATCCGAGTTCGTCGAACTACTGCTCGGTGTGAGCGATCCGAATGGAAACTACAGTGCAGTGGAGCACGGCCTCGGCCCGCACATTCTTAGCGAAAACACCAATGCGGTGTACCGCGTCTGGGATCTTGCTGGCCAGTTCCGGTCTCTGAAGACGGCGCACGAGGTTCCCAAGCTGATCCGACAGGCTCGGCTCGAATATCTGCAGATTGGAGTTGGCTCGGAAGCATCCTGCATGCTTAATCCGCGCGTCTGCTGGGTAGCGAATGCCCGCACGATCTGGACGCAACTAGTCATCAAGCATGCCGACGACTTTGAGAAGGCGGACATGGAACTTCGCCTTTATCGCGATGCGGATTCAACCTCGGAGATGAACTACGCCATCTGGACCGAACTCCACGCTGAGCTGGCAACGAGCATGACCAGAATCGCGGAAGAAGGCGACCAGCTTGCTCGCAAGGCGGGCGTCGCCGCTGGATCGTTGACCTATCTCTGGGCGGACTGCATCGCGAACGCTTTATATGCTGGCTACTACGAGTAAGTGCCATCGCCGTATGCAGTCCGCGAAATCATCCCGTCTTCTTTCTATAGCGACGCGGCGCCCACGTGCTGTTCACGATAGGTGGGGCTTGAATAGCCCTACATCCTTTCTTTCGAGACGACGACCTCCCACAGACCAGCCTGGATGATGCCCCGTGCACACTCGACGCGGGGCATCAGATCGAGGTACATACTGCAGCTTTCGAGCGAAATCCCGCATTGCGCTGCCGCATAAATCGCATTGCGCTCGGCGTGTTCAACCCAGGTGTACTTGTCGGGTCGCCCAAGACGTTCAGGCGGATCTCGGCGATCCCATACGGCAGCGCATTGTTACCTTTGATTCGGACCTAATTCACAAGTATGCCCAAACATAACGCCTGTTTCCTGTTTTGTCATACCTAATAGATCTTCCTCGCACCGGACTCTCATGACGAAGGTACTTCCCGACTGGAGAGCTCCGTTGACTGACCGTTTGATGAGCGTTGCTCGACCGTGTCGTCGGCGTGGCCACGGATTGGAAAAAGTACTATTCTGTGTGGATTAGCACAGGAGGTGTGATGTGCCGTCGATGATACCCGGAGATCCGTCCGAGTGGTTCGCCTCCCTCGCTCAATTCCTCATTTGCTCGGTTGTGACCCTAACCTTGTTCTCCATTTATTTCCGTGGTCTCACCGTGAAATCCTCCAACACGCGCGACAAAGGATTTTGGTACCTGGCTTGGGCATCACTCATATGGGCGGCAGTGGGGTTGCTGCAGCTCTTGAAGGTTTACGGAGTGCTCGCCGCGGCGGCACCGGGGGAAGCACCTCGGTTATTCGATATTCTTCGAACGGTCGGATCGATCGTGAATACAGCAATACTGCTGGGCGCCGCGGTCCACCTCGATGCTTATGATCTCAGCGGTAAGAAGCCCCCGCCTCGGTTTCTGCACCCAATCCTTCGCTTGCTCAGGGACAATGTGGGATTCGGGGTCGTCGTTCTAATCGCTGCCCTTTCGATCTTGGTGAATTTTCTCCAGCCTGCCACGGCGAAAGCGTCGTCTGTGAACCCCGATGCGATCACTCTGGCAGTCTATAAGCTCCCTGATGCCGCGACCTCGATAGCCATCATCTTCTTTTTGATGTACGGTTTTTTCGCCTCCTTCCAAAATCGTATGTTTCCTCTGCTCGCCTGGGCTGCGTTCCTCGCTCTTGGAATTCAAGTGGTCGCCCAGGTCTTTGACATGTTTCAGTCGAAAAATCTATATTTCCAAGCTTGGCATTGGCAGCTGATTCTCTCATCGAAGATCATGGTTTGCGCGCTGTTCATAGCGCTTCCGTTCAGCTGGCTCCATGAAGCTTGGGAGGACTTAGCGAAAGAATTGGCTGCAGCTTCGCAAGGCGCCACCGACACCGCGCAAAGAGCAGATACCATCGCGGTAACCGCAGCAGAGCTTGCCCCTACGATCGAGCTAGAGCCGCCTCCTGTAAGGACGTTAGAGGCTGTGGCTGCAACAGAGCCGGAGCCAATGTCGGTACCCGCGTCAGTGTCAAACGCCACAAACGAACCGAAGGGCGCGCCTGTGGACCAACCGCTAGAAGCGATCGCGCTGGCCCGCAATCCTGAAAGCAATCCCAGTGCGGAAGCTTTAACCGCGCCAGCACCGGTTCCTGTCATAACGCTGAGGCCCCCCACCCTCCAAATACCGGGGCCGCACAAGAAGGTCGAGAAGAAAGGCCTCTTTTATACATTCCGGATCAGTTGCGCTCTTGAGGTGCATCTGCCGATTGAAACGCAGAAACGGAAGATGTTTCTGCGATTGTTGGAGATGATCTCCAAGTCCTACAACCCCACGGGCGAGAACGCGTGGATTCGAACTAAGAATCTTTTCGATGGCGACGAGCTAGCTAGAGGCGATTTCTACGATTTGTGGAATCTGACGAAACTCGATCCCCTTTTCGACGTGGACGAAAATAAGGGCATCCGGCGGTTGCGCCTCGAGCACAACTTCGTCGACGTTGATTTCAAAGCTTTGGACGATCATTTCAAGTCCCTGAAGAAAGAAGAATGGGAACACGCCGATATGTGGGACGCGATCAGGAAAGATCTCGCAAGCCTCTTCGAGAACCGGGCCAGCAATAGCATTCTCGGAACGGGATGATTCTCCAGTATCCAAGCAACGGTCGAGCGTTCCAGCGAAGATGATCGCCAAATACCGTTGCGTCAAGCGGGCGCCCGAAGGAACGGTGCCGCTATAGCCATCCAACGCTTTTCTCCCCGAAAATCGATTTCGAAGAATCCGTTCGGGTAACAGCTCCGACGGGTTCCGAATAC
>JASHOO010000348.1 GCA_030041035.1 Bryobacteraceae bacterium
TGAAGCGATCGTCGAACTCGCGTTGCAGCAGCTCCCACACCGCATAACCATTGGGCTTGATGACCATGCAGCCCTTGACGATCTCCGCCGGCTCCGCCATGTCGCCCTGAAGCACGACGTCCTGATACCAGGCAGCAAAATCCTCATTGCGTGGCGTAATCCTCGATTCAGCCATGACTGTGTAGCGCAGGGCCACGCGCTTTGTGCGAGGACCTGCGGCTTTTTCTTCAGATTCGATCCCAAGGATCGAGCGGTAGCCGAACCTCATCGATCGGAATCGGCCCAGTTCCGTCAGCGTACCACCCCGCGCTCGACCAGACCCAATCCGTGGCGCTCTCGACCAATCCCTTTCGAACCGGATTCTGATGGATATATACTCCATGGTCTCGTCAAACTCCTGTCGCGTCCTCAGGATGTGATCGTAGAAGCGGCTCTGCCAGATTCCTTCGTGAGAACCGCGAGCCCTGCTGATCTGCCGTTGCGCTGAAATCTTGATTCGCATCATGAAATGTGAAACGGACGCAGTTTCCGGTGGCAAGACAATCGCGTGCCAATGGTCGGGCATGAGGCAGTAGGCGCAGAGAGCAGTATTCGCCTTACGCCGAACTGCGTCGATTGTGTTAACAAGTAGTGAGAATTCGTCGTTGCTAAATTGGCGCGTGCTTCTCCGCAAATTGCGCGTGATGAAAAAGAACTGCGAATGAAGCTCCACTCGTCGCAGCCTGGACATCCCACAAAACCCGCAGGTGCCCGCAGAACCCGCGTGTGTCGGTTCATGATCCGGAAATTCTCATGTAGCGCAGGGCTCCGCGCTTTTTGCGGAGACCTGCGGGTTTGCAAAAGGCGTCACTCCCACCGCAGCGCCACCATCGGATCCACCTGCATCGCCCGCCGCGCCGGAATGTATGCGGCCATTAGCGCTACCAGAACCAGCAAGACCGAGACCGCCGCGAAGGCTATGGGGTCGCCGGGCTTGGTGTTGTAGAGGAAGCTCGAAAGGACGCGCGTGGCGGCGACCGCGCTCGGAACGCCGATCACCAGGCCCGCGAGACAAAGTGACAAGCCATCCCCCACCACGAGCTTAAACACGTCTTCCCGTTTTGCGCCCAGCGCCAGCCGGATGCCGATTTCACGCGTGCGTGCGGCGACCGAGTACGCGACCACGCCGTAAAGGCCAATGGCGGCGAGCAGCAGGGCCAGCGCAGCAAATACGCCGAGTAGCACGGCACTGAAGCGGAGACGGGAGGTCGAATCGACCAGTTTCCGATCCATCGTCTCGACGCCATACACCGGGAGATCTTTATCCAGGGCATGAATCGCGCTCCGGACGTAGGGAGCCAGCGACATGGGATCGCCGGCGGTACGCACCGCGACGTCGGCCCCATACGGGTATTGCCAGTAACTTACGTAAACGTCGTCTCCCGGAGGGCGCTCGATGCCGTCATATCTCACGTCGCCCACGATGCCAATCACTTCAGCCACTTGCTCGCCCGTGTCCCAGATCTGTAGCTCGACGTGCTTGCCGATGGGATCCTCGCCCGGGAACAGGTGCCGTGCTGCGGTCTCCGTCAACAACAGCGCCTTCGGCGCGCCGGCTTGATCGTGACCGCCGAACAGTCGGCCGCGAAGGAGGGGGATGTGGAAGAGGGCGAAGTAATCGGGGCTAACGCTACGAGCGCCCACCGCTGCCCACTCCTTCCCCTCTCCGGTTCGCATCATCGTAACTTCGTCACCTCGCGCGGGGAGACAATTGGAGACGCTGACGTGTTGAACGCCGGGAGCAGCCTCCAGGCGGCCGAGCAGTTGTTGCTGAAACCGAACAGCGGCCTCCGGCGAGTACTGCCGGAGCGGTAAACTCACACTCGCGGTAAGAACGTGGTCCGTAGTTGCACCGATACGGGTTTTGAGCAGCCGGGCAAAGCTTTCGATCATCAGGCCCGCTCCGGCGAGAAGCACGAGCGCCAGGGCCATTTCACCGGTGATCAGGACGCTGCGTGAGTTCGGGCGGCGCAGGCTCGACCACTTGGCGGACCATCCGCCGGTCACATTTTTGAGCGCCTGGTTGAGATCCAGCTTAGACGCCTGAAGAGCCGGGAGCAGGCCGAACAGAACGCCGGCGAGAATCGAAAGCGCGATATTGAACGCCAGCACGTACCCATCTAGCTGAACGGATTCCGCCTTCACGCTCCGGGAATAGAAGGCCCAGAAATTTCCGGAAGCCTCCGGCCGCAGAGCGGTGGCCAGGTCGATGCCATAAGCGGCGACGAAGAATCCGGCAACGCCGCCCGCAAGCCCCAGCAGTACGCTCTCGGTCAGGAACTGGCGAATCAGCGCGCCGCGGCTGGCGCCGACTGCGAGCCGCACGGCGACTTCTTTCTGCCGCGACACGGAGCGGCTCATGAGCAGATTCGCCATGTTCACGCAAGCGATTAGCAGGACGAATCCCACGGCAGCGAACATGATCATCAGCGACTTTCGCAAGGCCGGATCCGTTTTGGCTTCGGTCAGCGAATTCGCACGCACTTGCCACGGCTTCATCTCGTTGGGGTGCGGATGGGCGACGTCGATCGCCTTGGCTAGCGGCGCCATCTGGAAGCTTGCCTGTGGCAGCGAAACTCCAGGCTTCAGGCGCGCATAGACTCGAAACCAGAACGTCCACGCGTTGGTGAGCCGTCTGGGTATGCCGTAAAACGAGGGCGCCATTGTAATGGGAATCCAAATGTCAATGTCGTCCGTCTGCCCGCGGAAGCCGGGCGGCATCACGCCGACCACGGTATAGGGAAGCTGGTTCAGATGAATGGTTCGCCCGACGATCCCGGGGTCTCTCGCGTACTGCTCGCGCCAGAGCCGATAGCTCACCAGCGCGAGAGGATGCCCGTTCGGCTCCCGATCTTCTTCAGGTCGAAACACGCGTCCCAGCGCGGGTTCGATTCCAAGCATCGGGAAATACGATGCCGAGACCAGCTCAACCTGCAAGCGCAGCGGATTCTCTACGCCCGTCAGGTTGCCGGACCAGGTCGAGAAACCCGCCACGCTCTCAAAGCTGCGCTGATCGCGCCGCACATCCTCGAACATCGGGTAGGACCACGGAAATTGTGAACGGCCGCTCATCAGGTCGAGCGCGACCAGCTTGTCCGGGTCGTGGTACGGCAGCGGGCGCAAGAGGACGCCGTTAATCAGGCTGAAGATGGTGGTATTCGCGCCGATGCCGAGCGCCAGCGTGGCAATCGCAACAGCGGTGAATCCGGGAGATCTCAGAAGAGAACGAACCGCGAAACGGAGATCGCGGAGCATGCGCCGCCTCCTGCCGGACCGGCTGCCGCTTACACCACTTCCATCTTTTCTTCGACCACCCGGCCGTCGAACAAGTGAATATTGCGATCGGCAAAGCGGGCGTAACGGGGATCGTGTGTCACCATCACGATGGTCGCGCCATTGCGGTGCAGTTCGCGCATCAGATCCATTACCGCTTCGCCGTTGGCGGAATCGAGGTTTCCAGTCGGCTCATCCGCCAGCAGCACCGAAGGCGACCCGACCAGAGCTCGCGCTACGGCCACACGCTGCTGCTGGCCGCCCGATAGCTGCGAAGGATAGTGCTTCACGCGGTGCGACATCCCGACTTTCTCCAGCGCCTCATGCACCAGCTTCTTGCGCTCCGAGCCCGGCGTGCCGCGATAGGTGAGCGGCAGCTCGACGTTCTCATAAACCGTGAGATCGCCGATCAGATTGAACGCCTGGAAAATGAAGCCGATCTCACGGTTGCGAATGCGCGCCCGCTCCTGCATCTTGAGCCCGCTCACCGGCTTGCCATTCAGGATGTAGGTGCCGTCGGTGGGTGTGTCGAGCAGCCCCAGGATCGCCAGCAAAGTCGATTTGCCGCACCCGGAAGGGCCGGAAATCGAAACGTACTCGCCTTTGTTAATATCCACGTGAATGCCCGCCAAGGCATGTGTCTCGACTTCATCGGTGACAAAAACCTTGGTCACGCCTTCAAGATGAATCAGTGGAACCGCTCCGTCCGCCATCGTAGCTCCTTTGTTTAATTTAACCGGATACGGTCGCGCCCGTCCCAGGCCGACATATCCGACAAAATTACTCGATCTCCAACCTTCAAACCGTCCAGCACTTCGATCGTGGTCACCGACCCTCGCCCCAGCTTCACATTCACCCGCGATGCGCCCTTTCCGTCCGGATCGATTTTGAACAGCGAGATGGTAGTATCCGGTTGGCCGAACACCGGGCGCTCCACATAGACTACATCGCTCAGATTCTGCAGAATAATGGTGCCGTCCACGCTGAGGTCCGGCACTGCTCCGGGCGGCAGCGCGCCGATCAAACGAACATCTACCGTTCGCGTGCCATTGATCACCGAGGGATCGATGCGCGAAACCTTTCCGGGAATGATCCCGTTGCGTGTATCGATCTGCGCATCCTGCCCGATCGCGATGTCTTTCGCCTGCGTTTCGGTGATCTTCAGTTCCGCTTTCAATTTCCATGGCTGCGTGATGCGCGCGAGGGCCGTGCCGGCTGTCACCTGCTGCCCGACCTCAACCAGCAGCTCCGTCATGATGCCGTTGGTCCCCGCCTTCACCTTCAGCGCCTCCACCTGGCTCTTTTTCAGCTCGTACAGAGCGCGGAGCTGATCGATCTTGGCCCGCTGCGCGGCCAGCTCCGCCTGCACCTGCTGTTTCTGGAAGGCCAGCCGCTCCTCTTCCACTTTGCTTTGTTGAGCCAGCCCGTCAGCTTTCACCGCCGTGAGTTTTGCCTGCAAGTCCGAGATCAGGCCTTCTTTGGCCAGTTGTGTGTCGCGATCGGCTTCCAGCTTCGCCGTCTGATAGTCGGCGTTTACCTGTGCCGCGTGGGCTTTCTGATCGAGACCCGCCTTCTCGAGGGTCGCTTCGGTATCCGCGTAAGTGGCTTCCGCCGTCTTAAGCTGGAATTCGGCGTCCACCATGGCATTTTCCATCTCGGGACTGGAAAGAATCAGGATGACCGTATCCGGCTTGACCACGGCGTCCTGTCCCGGCAGCAGCAGCCGCCGCTCGACGCGCCCCTCAGTTTGCGCGGGCACCACCAATTTTTCCTCGGGAACGAGCGTGCCTAAACCGCGCACATCCATCCTCATGGGGCCTCGCTTGACGGTGCCTGGCCATAGCGTAGCCATCTCAACGCTGGGTGCCGCCGGCTTGAGCCGCGCCACGGCAATCCAGATCCCGCCGAAGGCAATGATGGAGGTCGAGATGTAGATGATGCGCCGGATCATCCGCTTCCGCCCAGCATCCTTTCGTATTACGTCCATGGGGCCTCCTTACGGATGCGGCACGCGCGGTGCCAATCCTGACCTCAGTCTAACTCCATGAATTATCAAAGGGAAACGGGCTCACGAGACAATTGCGGTGTTCGGGTGCGGAATGCCTTCGTCCCAGGAACGGACATGGTTTCGTTTCGCCATTAGTTTCCGGGTAGAGCACGCTCAATCGTATAGACGGCGCGCACGGGAGTTTCGCGGCTGACCCGGAGCGTAACGTCGCCAACTTTTTGGTTTTGCAGGGATTCTGGCGGAATTGGCGCGGTTTGCTCCACAGTCAGGCTGGTTCCGGAGCCAGATAGACGGACGAGACGGTGCCAGCCGCGGGCCCGGAATTCCAGCGCACCGTCGGGCGTGATTTGGACGTCCGTCGCGGCTCTGCTGCGGAAAGTTCCGCTTTCAGGTAACACATTGATTCCAGAGTCCTTCGAAACAAATTCCAGCCAGCGGCCTCCATCCTGCGACGAGAAGACCGCGCGCAAATGCTGATTTTCGAGCACCCACTCGGGCTGGCCGTCGTCGTCAAAGTCGGTTGAATATGCGAGTGCCGCGCCGCGCGGAATCACCACGAATCGAATAGGCAAGTCGAGTTCTGCATCCCCGGAGATGTGCAACCGCCAAGGGACTAGGCCGTGCAGCGAAGGAATAGGAAAAACACGCATCACGACGTCCCGTTCCATGCCGCCGCCGATGGCGATTTCCGTGCGCTGCGGCGCGAACTCCAGGCCCTTGCCCTGCGGTTCGACCACGAAGTTACGGATTTCAGGGGAGTTATTGCGAATCACGACACTCACCTCGCGCCCCGCATGGGCATCGACCGGAACGAGCGTCGGGGCGACCGGCAGTTCGGCCTGCGAACCGTAATGCAAACCCACCGCTTCCCGAATGCTAACTGAGGCCGGACGAACGAGTTGCACGCGCGCCCGGCTCATCATGACGCCATCGGCCTCCAGCTCTAGCGGTGTCCATTCGCCGTGCAGCGAGTCGGAAGGGACATCGATCTCGTATTCGATTTCGGTCGGGGATTTTATGTCGATCACGGTATGGAAGTTATCTGGAATCAATAACCTGGAACGCCGAGCGAGCTCAGCCGAGGAGTAGGAGGTCTCGACACGGTTCGTCTGCCCGATGGTAAGTCTTTTGGCATCAACAAAAAACGCAGAATGCTCGGGCGGCTGAATGGCGATGCCGATGCGGACGCGGTGGCCAAGGCCGGTACCTTGCGGAATGGGTAAGCGGGCGCGGAGCGTTTTGTCATCCCAATCGAAGTCCGCGGGATGTCCAGCGGCCAAGAGCGGGCCGCGCGGCTCGGAGGAAAGTTGCAGCACCACCTCACCGGGCCGGGGAGCGGAAAATTCCATGGCCAGGACGCCATTTTCGAATTCCACGGCATTCAGTTCAGCAGTGGCGTAGACAATGTGGTCGCGATTGGAGAAGCCTGAACAGTCACGGCAGAAGGCGTCACCGGCGAGCGAGATGTTCACCGGGAGCCACAACGCTTCCCCGGGGGCGACTTGGATCTCGGGTAATGGGATGTACCGGTGGGTGGGCGGATAGAAAACACGCAACGCTCCGGAAAATTCGTTCTTGCTCTGATTGACGACGCTCAGCGCGGACGCCCTGCCCGGAGCAACGAGCTGTAAGGCCGAAATGCCGGGAGGTAGTGTGCCCTTAGCGGGGCGGGCGGACGCAACCGGTGTCATCGTGGGCAACTCGGCTCCCCAATAACGCCAGAGGGCGCCGTCGCGGCGGAACGGGGTCAGCGACGAGCGCTCTTCGCCGGCAATCGAAACCGCACCAGCGCGGAAGACAGGGGCGCCGGCGGGTTCCCATCCAACCGGGGGAAGCTGGTCTTCGACTTCTTCCCAGAGCAGGGAGCCATGACCCGCCGCAAAGACGCGGCGGCTTTCGGCGAGGGCACGAGAAGACCGGGCCGATACCACGGTCACGGGCAGCGGCGGCTCAGGAGCGTCGAATACACCGGGGCAGCCTTCGACGAACGCGATGGGGCCGCCGTGCACGGCGAGAAACGGCTCCAAGGCATCGCGCAGATCCCCAAACCACTTGTGCAATTGGCGGCGATCGGACTCGAGACCGGCGGGATATCCGGAATTCAGCCACCCACGGACGGGCGGCGCAGGGCGGATCCAAGCCCGCAGACCGGCGCGCTTCACCAGCCGGATGAAGCCGACAAGATCACGCCGAGGGCTGGTGCTGCCGGTAAGATCGAGCGTGCCGGGATCTTGCCGGTGCCAGTTCCAGGGAATGGAAAACTCCACGGTGTCGATGCCGAGATTCTTGAGCCAGACCAGCTCGCGTTCCCAAAGCTGCGGTGGGAATGCGTAGTAGGGGAAATCAACGGCCTGCACCAATCCCCGCGGCGTCTCGGGCGCGGGCGCCAAACCAGCCAGCAACAGGAGGAGCGCAAGGGGACGCATCACCACGCGGCGGTTTTGCGGAGCCGGTAATCGCCGACGAGAGGCATCAGTTCGAGCTTGCACATTTCAAACAGGCGCGAGCGGGCTCGCTCTCCGATCTGGTCGGCCAGAGTGCGGCGATACTCGGGTGATCCGTCGGGCTGCCTCTGCGAGATACGGCCGCCGGCATCCGGGTCGGGCAGATTAGTGGTGGCGATCAGCGGTTTTCGGTGGTTACACCGGTGGGTAATGATGGAGGTCACGACGTCCTCGATCCAGGGCAGAACACGGTGGGAGCCCAGGTCGTCGATCAGCAGAACTTCGGCATCGAGAGCCGTGTTATAGGCTTCGCGATCACTGGAACCGGAGTTGGGATCGAAGCCCGAGCGGATGCGATCGATCAGGTTCTGATAATCGAAAAATATGCCTTGGAAACCACGCGCGATGATAACGCGCAACGCGGCGACGGCGAGGTGGGTTTTTCCGCTGCCGGGCTCGCCGATGAGCAGAAGGCCCGGTTTCGGCTGAGTGGGAAGAAAGTCGCTGGCATATTTCGACACGGAAGCCCGGATGCGGCTGAGATCACGCGCTGCGATGTCGTTGTTCGCAGGAATCTGGAAGCTGACAAACGAAGCGTCCTTGTACAGAGGAGGAATTCCGGACGCCTCTTCGAGGCGAGCCGAACGAGTTTCTCGGGCGCAATCGCATCGCTCGACGCCGGAGACACCGCCGCGCTCCACAGTTTTCCACCCCGATCCCTCGCACAGCGGGCAAACGACTTCCGGCATGAGCCTCTATTACTTTATACTCCCCGAGCTACTCGATGGTTGCCAGAATCGCGCCAGCGCCCACGGTCTCCCCGACGTGCACGGGAATGGCCGTTACGCGACCGGTGCGATTAGCCTTCATTTCGTTTTGCATCTTCATGGCTTCCATCACGACGATGCCTTGCCCCGCTTCCACAGCCTGGCCGGGGGTGACGAGCAGACGCACGATCTTACCGGGCATGGGAGCGATGATTTCCTCGCGGCCGCCGCCGTGAGCGTCCCCGCGCATCGCAGACCAGCGGCGGGGATCGGTGACGGCCACGCGGAAGCGACGGCCGCGAATGGTGATCCAGGCGCAGCCGGCGCCGGTTTCGGCGTGCGCTTCGTAACTTCGGCCATCGAGCAGGACAGCGTAGATGCCGGGCTCAACCTCGGCGAGCTGGGCCAAGCGCTCAGGGTGGTCGCCCAAGCGGAAACGGTAGCGATCGCCTTCCTGCTGAACCTCGAGGCGCGCGTGTGCGTCGTCAATCTGGACGTCGAAGGTCATTGCAGGAGATCGTTGCGGCCGGCGGCGCGCCAGCGGGACGATGCCGCTTTCGGTGTGGCCGGCTGTTGGCGGACAGGCAGGAATGCCTGGGCGACGAGGGCGGCGATGGCCTGGAGCTCGGGATCGTCAACGGGTGCGGGGCGGCGGGCCAGGAATTCGTCGACGAGCGCGGTGTTGAGCTTGCCGGCGCGGAACTCTGCATCGTCCATGAGTTGGCGAAAGAATCCGAGATTGGTCTTGATGCCCACGACCTGGTACTCGTCGAGAGCGCGCGTCATGCGCGCAACGGCCTGTTCACGCGAACCAGCCCACACGGCGAGTTTGGCGAGCAGCGGATCGTATTCGAGGGGCACGGTCCATCCCGGATAAACACCGGAATCGAGGCGGACACCGGGGCCCAAAGGACGGTCGAGATGCGCGATGCGGCCGGGCGACGGGAAGAACTGGTTATCGGGGTCCTCGGCGTAGATACGGCATTCGAGGGAAGCGCCACGCCATTCGACATCCTGCTGGCGGATGGGAAGAGGCTGGCCGGCGGCGATCTCCATCTGGAGGCGCACCAGGTCGAGACCGGTGACCAGTTCGGTAACGGGATGCTCGACCTGGAGCCGCGTATTCATTTCGAGGAAGTAGAAGCTGCGCTGGGCGTCTACGAGAAATTCGATGGTTCCCGCGCCGTAGTAGCCGGCCGCGCGGGCAATGCGCACGGCGGCCTCGCCCATGGCGCGTCGCATTTCGGGATGCGCGGCGACCAAAGGCGATGGGCACTCCTCCATGATTTTCTGATGCCGCCGCTGCAACGAGCATTCGCGCTCGCCCAAGTGAATAATGTTGCCGTGACGGTCGCCGAGCAACTGGATCTCAATATGGCGTGGCCGGTCGACCAACTTTTCGACGTAGACGGCGGAATTGCCGAAGCCGCGCTCGGCTTCGCTCGCGGCGTCGCGAAAAGACGAAGCGATTTCCTCGTCGCGGTCCACGCGTCGCATGCCTTTGCCGCCGCCGCCGGCGACGGC
>JASHOO010000349.1 GCA_030041035.1 Bryobacteraceae bacterium
GCGGCTTCCTATAGCCAAATGTCACCGATAGAAGCATCGACTGTCGTGAAACCGGCCGTTGAGAAAACGGCGGACGCCAAGGTTGATCAGAATGATGTAGACCACGCCGTTCCAGTCGCCGACGAAGAAACGGTGCGACCAACGAGTGCCGATGAGGCCGCGTGGATGGGCTTGGTGCAAGCTCTCTACGCTTCTGCGGAATTTCGTTTCGTTCGTTGATAGGAGGTGCTAAACGTGTCGAATGAAAGACAGTTCAAGCCATCACGGCGGATGCTACTGCAATCGGCCGGCACCGGTTTCGGTTATCTCGCTCTCGCTGGCCTGTTGGGAGAAGCGGCAGCCAAGGCCGCGACGGCGGCCAGCGCCGTTCCCAATCCGCTGGCTCCCAAACCACCTCACTTCAAGCCGAGAGCCAAGCGCATCATCTTTCTCTTCATGGAAGGTGCGATGTCGACGTTGGACACGGTCGAGTTTAAGCCTGAGTTGTTGCAGAACAACGGGAAGGCCGGCCCGGGCGGCGGCACGCTGACGGCCTCAAAGTTCCAGTTCAAGCAATACGGTCAAACGGGATCGTGGTTTTCGGAGCTGCTGCCGCACATCGCTACGCATGGTGACGAACTCTGCTGGCTTCGCGGGCTGCATACGGACACGCCGGCGCATCCGCAAGCGGTTGTGCAATTACACACGGGCAGCGCCAACGCGGCGCTCACACGGCCCAGCATGGGGGCCTGGCTACTGTACGGTCTCGGGACTGAGAACCAGGACCTGCCGGGCTACATAACGATCAACCCGTCACCAAATTTCGGAGGCGCGGTGAACTATGGAAACGCATTTCTGCCCGCTGAGTATCAGGGGACTCGGATCACCGATCAGGGATTCATGCCGAATGTCAAAGCCGCGGAATCCAAGCTGCTTCAGCGTGAGCAGCTGGATCTGATCCAGGCGATGAACCGTGACTTTGCTGCGACCTCCGGCGCGCCAGACCCGGTTGAGGGCATCATTGAGTCATATGAGCTCGGTTTCCGGATGCAGGGCAAGGTGCCTGAGTTGCTCGACATTTCAAAAGAGCCTCAGGCCCTGCTTGACTCGTACGGCGTGAAATCCGGCCCGGAAGGTTCGTTCGCCAGGCAGTGCCTGATGGCTCGCAGACTCAGCGAAGCCGGAGTGCGATTCGTCGAGATCTGCCATCCGGGCTGGGACCATCACACGAATCTGCACAAAGGTTTGATTAACCGCTGCAGTCTGATGGATCAGCCCACGGCCGCTTTGTTGACCGACCTTCGACAGCGGGGCTTGCTGGATGAGACTCTTGTGCTGTTCGGATCGGAATTCGGCCGGCTGCCCATGGCCCAGGGAGCCGACGGCCGCGATCACAACATCACCGGCTATCCGATGTTCCTGACGGGAGCCGGAGTCAAGCAGGGTTTCAATTACGGAGCGACTGATGAGCTGGGTGTGCAGTCAGTTGACGGCCGGATGCACACGAACGACTTACATGCAACTCTACTGGCCCTGATGGGGCTCGATCACAAGCAACTGACTTATCGCTATGCGGGCCGGGATTTTCGTTTGACCAACGTGGCCGGCGAGGTGCATAGTGCAATCTTCGTCTGAGTCAATTATGCCGAGATTACGGAACTCAGTCATTCACATCTGTACCTGTACTTAGCCCGAGGGTCCGCTCAATAGCGGGCCGGTTCGGGCGGTTTCCACGGAAAAAACAGGGTTCAGGAATTCGACGGGCGTAGTGTGTCCAGTCAAAAGGAGACAGGAAGAAACATGAAGACATTGGCTGCTTTATTCATTGCGATCGCGCCCGCGTTAGTGGCGCAGGTCGATACCGGGACGATTTCCGGCACCGTGAAGGACGCTTCCGGTGCTGTTATTCAGGACGCAGAGGTCACGGTGGAGCAGACCACAACAAAGTTGAAAGTGCGCACCAAGACAAATAACGACGGCTTGTTCGCAGCACCCGATCTGCACCCCGGAATTTATGACGTATCGGCGACGGCCCAGGGTTTTCAAACCGTCACGCGAAATAACGTGGAGCTTCGCGTTCAGGACCGCTTGTCGGTAGACTTCGAACTTCCGGTCGGCGAGGCATCGACGTCGGTCTCCGTCGAGGCCGACGCGCAGCAGCTCGAAAGCCAGACGTCCTCGTTAGGACAGGTGGTGGACGGGCACGACATCGAGAACCTGCCCTTGAATGGCCGAAACTATATTCAACTTGCCTATCTCGGGGCTGGCACATCGCCATCAGTGCACGAGGGAGAACGCAACGCGTTCGTATCCAATGGGCAGCGGCCGGTGCAAAACGACTATCTTCTCGACGGCATCGACAACAAGAACAAGATCGTCGGATTTGATAATTCCGCCGCGCAATCGATTGAACCGATCATTGACGCAATCGGCGAATTCAAGGTGCAGACGGACACCTTTTCCGCCGAATTCGGCCAGTCAGCCGGGGCGGTGGTGAACGCGACCATTCGGAGCGGCACCAATCAGTTTCACGGCACCGCATTCGAGTTCCTGCGAAACTCCGCACTCGACGCTGAGCCTTATTTCCAGACCTCGGGAGTGAACCCGGCATTGAAACAGAATCAGTTCGGGGCAACGCTAGGCGGGCCTGTCATCAAGAACAAAACATTCTTCTTCTTTGCGTGGCAGAGTTCGCGGTTGCGGAATGCCTCACCGCAACTTGCCACCGTGCCCACGGAAGCCGAGAAGAGCGGCGATTTCGAAGGCCTGGCTTCCATCTATGATCCCGCCACCACGCGGCCGAACCCCGACGGAAGCGGATACATCCGGACTCCCTTTCCGGGAAACGTCATCCCCCTGAGCCGTTTCGATCTCACGGCGCAGAAGCTACTGGCACTGTATCCCGACGCCAACCAGCCGGGCGCGGTGAATTTCTTCTCGAACCAAACCGAGCAGGTGAACAACGACCAGTACATCGGAAGAATCGACCACCGTTTTAGTGACAAAGACGCCGTGTTCGGTCATTATGCCGACTCGTTATTCAATGAACTGCTGCCCGCGACAATGCCACCACCTGCTAATCAAGTCACGAACGCCACTCCGCAGGCGCGCTCTTTCGCAGTCAGCGAGACCCACATCTTTACGCCGTCGCTCGTCAACGAGGCCCGGTTTGGGTATGAGCACACCTGGTTGATTCAACAGGTGTACGACACGCCACGGCTCTTTTCCCAGTACGGAATCAACGGCGCCTATGATGACCCCACGGTCCTCGGCCTCCCGTATTTTCAGGTGTCAGGGTTCTCGACGCTCGGCACTACGGGGCCGGGAAACCTTCCCACGCCGGCCACGGGATCGGGCAACCTGCCGATCGATAAGGAAGGCCGAGTATTCGTGGCAAATGATAACTTGTCGTGGGTGCACGGGCGCCACACCTTCAAGTTCGGATCCGGCTTCCAGCAGGTGACGGAGTACGGACATGTTACGCTGGAGGCCCGGCCGACGTTCAGCTTCTCGGGGATCTATACGCAGAACCCACAGAGCCCGTCGGACACCGGCGCCGCATTCGCAGACTTTCTGCTCGGTCAAAGCGCTTTTGCCGAGACTTCCACGCGCTCTCTGACGAATAACCGCCAGCATTACTACAGCGATTACGGGCAGGATGACTGGCGGCTTACTTCCCGGTTGACCGTGAATGCCGGCCTTCGTTGGGAGTTACCGCTGCCCTTCTATGAGCTCAATGGGCACTATGGCGACGTCATCACAGAACCGGGCCCGCTGTTTGGAGATCTGATTCAAGTTCAGGACGCTGCTCAATACGGATATCGCAAATCCTGGGTCAACCCCAACTATCATGACTTCGCCCCGCGTTTAGGACTTGCGTATCAGCTCGATTCGAAAACGGTGATTCGCGCGGCTGGCGGGATCTTTTACGGAATCGATGAAAACACCGCGTTCGCCAACCGGCCCGGGAACAACCCGCCCAATTTCATCGCGACCAGTTACGTCTCGGATGGAATTTCCCCCAACATCATTCTCTCGCAGGGCTTTCCGTCCACCGCTTACAATGCTGCGGATGTGATTCGCCCATCAGTAAATTCGTTCATTAAACACGACCCCACACCTTACGTGCAGCAATGGAATTTCAACATTCAGCGGCAGTTGGGCGCCGGACTTATAGCGCAGGTAGCGTATGTCGGGTCGAGCTCGCACGACCTGGAATACCAAATCAACATCGACCAGGGAACGCCCGGAACCGGCAGCATTCTCTTGCGCCAGCCGCTGCCGCAATATAGCTCAGTCACCGTGACGGGACCATTCGTCAGCGGGAACTACAATAGCCTCCAGGCCCAGCTCGAACGGCGGTTCAGCAAAGGTCTTAGCATACTCTCCGCCTACACATGGGGTCACGCTATTGACAATGGCCCCAGCTCTTCGGCGGATGACGGGTACGATCCTGGACCACAAAACCCGAACAATCTAGCCGCTGATCGGGGCAATGCGGGTTATGATGTGCGCCAGCGATTCACGTTTTCCAGTATCTATGAACTTCCGTTCGGAAAAGGCAAGCCGTTCCTTAACAGCAATCGGCTGGGAGGAGCCGTTCTGGGCGGCTGGCAGTTGATGGGCATCTTCGCCGCGCAGACGGGCCTGCCGATCACGCCGATCCTGAGCTACGATCCAACCAACACCGGCATCATTGCATATCCCGATCGCATCGGGAGCGGCGTGCTCGCCAATCCGACTGTGCAGCAATGGTTCAATGGGGCGGCGTTCGTCGTACCGGCCGGTACCAACTACGGGAACTCGGGACGCAACATCCTTTCGGGGCCTGGATTCCACAACATTGATCTCGGCCTATCGCGGCGCGTCGCCGTCACGGAGCGGATCGGCCTGGAGATCCGCGCGGAAGCGTTCAACCTTTTCAATACGCCGGAATTCGGATTTCCGAACAACACCGTGGGCGTGGCCAACACGGGCGCGATTACCACGGTGATCAATCCGCAGCGCGAGCTCCAGTTCGCGTTGCGGATAGCGTTTTAATACGTTCGGCAGGAGTCTTTGCCGTCAATACGAGATTAGCTTTCGGCAACGGTGGTCGCTCCGAATTCAGGAATTGTCTCCGAATTGCGAAATGAATTCACCGCGGAGCAGTTGGGCACACCGAAGAAACTCTTGGCCGGCAGATCTATTCCAGCAGCATGGGTTCCAGCCGTTCCTCGGGCCTTGGCGCCAGATGCGGATGGCGCATCAGAAACCGCGCACAGGTGTTCCAGCGCAGGATGGCATCGTCGTTACCGGCAGGGCGAATGGCCTCGGCCTGTGCGTAGTGTTCCATGGCGTCGCGAAACCAGCCATAAGCGATGGATGCGGTTCCAAGCGAGCCTTGATTGATGAGAGCTCGACCGCGACGTTCAGAGATTATCCCTGCATAGTAAAGCTGCGCGTACCGGTCGCGCAGCCGGGGAAGGATGTCGCGCGCCTCACTGGCGCGCGGCCCTTCCCGGCTTGAAAATTGATCGGTGATTGCCAGTATGAGTGAGATCAGCGCCTCCTGGTTGCCGGGATCGCAGCCCAGGATATCCTGGCAGATACTCTCCGCCTGTTCCGGCTCATTCAGCAATCGATAGCGTTCAACGCGCGCCAGCGCCCCCGGAATGCCTTCCGGCGACAGCGGCTTTAGCTCCAGCATCGATCTCCTCCTTCACTGGGGGCGGTACAGCAGGCCGCCCGGACTTCTTGCCTATAAAGATGCGAAATAATTGCGACACAGGGTCGTAGAACTCATCCACCACGCGTTCCTTTAGGGGAATGATGGCGTTCTCTGTAATGGTGATGTGTTCGGGACAGACTTTCCGGCAGCATGTCGTGATGTTGCAGTAGCCGACGCCGTGTGCCTTCTTCAGATCGTCCAGGCGGTCCTCTACATCGAGGGGATGCATTTCGAGCGCGGCAATGTGGACGAAGAACCGCGGCCCCACGAACTCGTCGAAATAGTGATGCTCGCGCAAGACGTGACAAACATCCTGGCACAAAAAGCACTCGATGCACTTGCGAAACTCTTGCACGCGGTCGATGTCCTGCTGCGCCATACGCCACGTACCATCCGGGGCGTCTGGCGGGCGTGGATGGAATTTTCTGATTCCTTTCTTCACGCGGAAATTCCAAGAGACATCGGTCACCAGGTCCTTGATCAATGGAAAACTGCGCAGC